>NZ_JBQEOE010000013.1:475-114905 GCF_052045105.1 Lysobacter sp. 22409
TTGCGCCGCTCCTACCCTGGTGTGGTGCGGCGATCTTGGGTCGCGACTTACGTCGCTCCTACACAGGCGAGGGAGTACGCGGAAACGGAAAATCCCGGCCGGGGCCGGGATTTTTGTTTGTCGCATGCAACAAGGGCTGGTGCGGTTTCGGTGGGCAGTTTCGAATAATTTCGATTCCCGATTCCCGATTCCCGATTCCCGATTCCCGACTCCCAGCCTTACAGCGCGTAACCGAACTGCTGGCGGAACTGTTCGGCGAATTCTTCGTAGTCGAAGCGCTGGTTCTGGGTGCCCGGGTGCTCGACCTTCAGGGCGCCCATCAGGTTGCTCATGCGGCCGATGGTCAGCCAGTCGTAGCCCTTCTCGATGCCGAAGATCAGGCCGGCGCGGAACGCATCGCCGCAGCCGGTCGGGTCGGTCACGCGGCGCTCGTGCGCCGGCGGAACGTCGTAGCTCTTCTCCGGCGTGTGGATCTGCGAGCCGTGCGGGCCGCGCGTGGTGATGTAGGCCTTGACCCGGGAAACGATGTCTTTTTCGCTCCAGCCGGTGCGTTCCTGCAGCAGGTTGGACTCGTAGTCGTTGACGGTTACGTAGTCGGCCTGCTCGATGAAGTGACGCAGTTCTTCGCCGTTGAACAACGGCATCGCCTGGCCGGGATCGAAGATGAAGGGGATGTTGGCTTCGGCGAATTCGGTCGCGTTCTGCAACATGCCTTCGCGGCCGTCGGGGCTGACGATGCCGAAGCTCACGTCCTTCACGTCGCGCACGTGGTTCTCGTAGGAACGCATCATCGCGCCGGGGTGGAAGGCGGTGATCTGGTTGTTGTCGTGATCGGTGGTGATGAACGCCTGCGGCGTGAACAGCTCCGGGATTTCCTTGACGTGGTCGAGGCGGATCTTCTGATCGACGAACCACTCGCGATACGGACCGAAGTCCTGGCCGACGGTGGCCATCGGAATCGGATCGCCGCCGAGCAGCTTGAGGTTGTAGGCGATGTTGCCCGCGCAACCGCCGAACTCGCGGCGCATGCGCGGCACCAGGAACGACACATTCAAGATATGAACCTTGTCCGGCAGGATGTGGTTCTTGAACTGGTCCGGAAACACCATGATGGTGTCGTAAGCCAGTGAGCCGCAGATCAGCGCAGACATGTTCACCCCGATAAGAAATAGAAAAGCGCGGCGGTCCATCACCGGCCGGCGGCGTAGGGTAGCGGCTGAGACCTCTCGCGGCCAGTTCCTAATGTGCTTTGCGGGGCGTGCGACCCACTCGATCGGTGACCCGGGTCAGGGGTCGGGCAGGGTGCGGATCGGGCCTCGACCGGGTCGGTCCGGGGTGGCCGGCAGGGTCCGCCGGCACCCCGACCCAGGGTTATCCCCAGGGTATCCACCGCCGCTCCTGAACGGCCCAGTTCGCTCGAAACCGTTGATTTTCCTTGCTCGCAGGGGGGGCGGTTGCTAGGCTAACGCCCCCACTCCGCCCCTACTTTTGACGGCCCAATCCCCCGATGTTCAAGAAGTTTCGCGGCATGTTCTCCAATGACCTGTCCATCGACCTGGGCACGGCCAACACACTTATTTATGTGCGCGGGCAAGGGATTGTCCTGAACGAGCCGTCCGTGGTCGCAGTGCGCCAGGACCGGCTGATCGGCGGAAACCGGACGGTGGCGGCGGTCGGCGGCGAGGCCAAGCAGATGCTCGGCCGCACCCCGGGGCACATCACCACGATCCGGCCGATGAAGGACGGCGTCATCGCCGACTTCACCTACACCGAGGAAATGCTCAAGCATTTCATCCGCAAGGTGCACAAATCGCGCTTCCTGCGCCCGAGCCCGCGCGTGCTGGTCTGCGTGCCCTGCGGCTCGACCCAGGTCGAGCGCCGCGCGATCAAGGAATCGGCCGAAGAGGCCGGCGCCCGCGAGGTCTACCTGATCGAGGAACCGATGGCCGCGGCGATCGGCGCCGGCATGCCGGTGACCGAGGCGCGCGGCTCGATGGTGGTCGACGTGGGCGGCGGCACCACCGAAGTGGCGGTGATTGCGCTCAACGGTATCGTCTACTCGGCCTCGGTCCGGATCGGCGGCGACCGCTTCGACGAGGCGATCATCAACTACGTGCGCCGCACCTACGGCACCCTGATCGGCGAAGCCACCGCCGAGCGCATCAAGCTCGAGATCGGCTGCGCCTACCCGCAGGAACGCGCCACCACCATCGAGGTCTCCGGCCGCAACCTCGCCGAGGGCGTGCCGAAGATGATCAAGATCAACTCCAACGAAGTGCTGGAAGCGCTGCGCGAGCCGCTGGCCGGCATTGTTTCGGCGATCCGCCTGGCGCTGGAGCAGACCCCGCCGGAACTGTGCGCCGACGTCGCCGAGCGCGGCATCGTCCTGACCGGCGGCGGCGCGCTGCTGCGCGACCTGGACCGCCTGATCAGCGAGGAAACCGGCCTGCACGTGCAGGTCGCCGACGATCCGCTGACCTGCGTCGCCCGTGGCGGCGGCCGTGCCTTGGAGCTGGTCGACATGCACGGCAACGAGTTCTTCGCGCCTGAGTAAGCCGGGAGTCGGGAATGGGGATTCGGGAATCGTCGAAAGCCGTTTCGTCGTCGTCCCGGTTTCCCTCTCGCCCACGCGGTCCGCAAACTGAAGTAAGGTTTCGTGCGCGGCGCCCGATGGTCGCCGCGTCGCGCTTTTCCGATCCCCCACTCTCCATTGCCCATTTCCGGCTCTAATGCCCCCTTACGCCGGTCCACCCACCGCAGCCCGTAGCGGCGAAGTCGCCGACACGCTGCGCCTGTTGGCGTACCTGGCTCTGGCGGTCGTGCTGATCGTGCTCGATCATCGCGGCGGTTGGCTCAACCAGGCACGCAAGCAGACCGCGCTGTTCGTGGCGCCGCTGTGGGCGGTCGCCGGATGGCCCGGGCGCCTGGTCGAGCGCGTCAGCGACGACGCCGGCACCATGAGCCAGCTCACCGACGAAAACCGCCGCCTGCGCAACGAAGCCCTGGTCAACCAGGCGCGCATGGCACGGTTGCAATCGGTCGCCGCCGACAACCAGCGCCTGCGCGGCCTGCTCGAAGCGGCCGAGCGCGGCAACCTGGACGTGGTCCTGGCGCCGATTCTCGATATCGACCTCGACCCCACCCGCCAGCGCCTGGTGCTCGACGCCGGCAGCCGCGAGCGGGTCCGGGTGGGCCAGAGCGTGATCGACGCCGGCGGCCTGCTCGGCCAGATCACCGGCATTACCCCTTTGCACGCCAGCGTGCTGCTGATCACCGACGCCTCGCATGCGGTGCCGGTCGCGGTGGCGCGCAACGGCGTGCGTCTGGTCGTTTACGGCGAAGGCCGCAGCGACAGCCTGACCCTGCGCAGCGTGCCGCTGTCGAGCGACGTCCGGGTCGGCGACGTACTGGTGACTTCGGGCCTGGGCGGACGCTTCCCGTCGGGCTTCCCGGTCGGCACCATCACTGCGCTGCGTCCCGACGACAGCCGCGCCTTCCTGGTCGGCGAGGTGCGCCCGGCCGCTCAGCTCGATCGCGGCCGCGAAGTGCTGGTGCTGCTGTCGTTGCCGCCGCCGCCGGCCGATACCACGCAATTCGACACGCAGCCGGCGATGGCGCCGGGTCCTGCTGCCGCTACCGCGCCTGCGACCGCCAGCGGCGCTGCGGCGACGCCGAACACGGCGGCCGTGCCTGCGGTCGCAAACGCCCGCGCCGGCGGCAATGGCGCCGGCCGCAACGCCACCCCCACGACGCCTACCGCCTCGGCCACCCGAGCGCCGGCCCAGACGCCGGTCGCGCGCGACCGCATCCCGGCCGCGCCCAAGTCCACCGCCCCGTCCGCGCCTGCCGCCGGAGACGATCGATGACCCGCGCCCGCCACCATTGGGTGTTGCCGGTCAGCCTGATCGCGGCGCTGACCTTGAGCCTGTTGCCGTTGCCGCAGTTCCTGCTGCCCTTGCGGCCGTACTGGCTCGGTCTGGTCCTGGCTTATTGGGTGATCGAAGACCCAGACCGGGTCGGCCTGGGCTTCGCCTTCCTGGTCGGCCTGGCCGGCGACCTGGTGTCGGACGGCTTGCTCGGCGAACAAGCCCTGCGCCTGGTGGTCATGGCCTTCATCCTGCAGCGCTTCCGCGCCCGCCTGCGGTTCTTCCCGCTGTCGCAGCAAGCGCTCGCGGTCGGCGGCCTGATGCTCAACGACCGCATCGTCACCTCGGCGATCCATGTGGTCCTGCGCGAGCCGGCGTTGCCGTCGACGTTCTGGCTGTCGCCGCTGGCCGGCATGCTGCTGTGGCCGCTGATTTTCCTGTTGCTCGACGCGCTGCGTCTGGGCAGCTGGCGGAGGCGCTGAGATGGGCCCGCGCCGCAGCCCGATCAAGAAACGCGTCCTCAAGAACGCCGCGGCCGAGGCGGACCAGTTCCGCGCCCGCGCCGCGATCGCCTTCGCCTTCGTCCTGCTCGGGGTGATCGGCCTGGGGTTCTGGTACTTCCGCCTGCAGGTCTGGCAGCACGACGACTACGCCATGCGTTCGGAGGCCAACCGGGTCAAGCTGCGGCCGGTGGTGCCGGGGCGCGGGCTGATCTACGACCGCCAAGGCCGCATCCTCGCCGACAACGTGCCGGCGTTCCGCATCGAGGTCACCCCCAGCGAAGCCGGCGACAGCAAGGACTGGCTGCCGCAGCTGGCCCAGGTCGTTGCGCTGACGCCCGAGGAGATCGCCCGCTTCGAGAGCGAGCGCAAGGCCACGCGCGGCTTCAAGCCGATCGTGCTGAAGATGCGGGTCAGCGACGAAGAGGTCGCCGCGTTCGCGGTCGACCGCTGGCGCTTCCCCGGCGTCGAGCTGGTGTCCTACCTCAACCGCCGCTATCCCTATGGTTCGCTGTTCGCGCATGTGATCGGCTACGTCGGGCGCATCGACAGCAAGGACGAGGAGGCGATGGGCCAGAACGCCGGCGTGCTGACCCACACCGGCAAGACCGGCCTGGAGCGTTTCTACGACGAGCAGTTGCGCGGCCAGATCGGCTACGAGCAGATCGAGACCAACGTCGACGGCCGGCCGATCCGCCAGGTCGGCTACGTCCCGGCCAAGCCCGGCGCCGACCTGCGCCTGAGCATCGACATGGACCTGCAGCAGGCCATGATCACCGCGTTCGGCGACATGGACGGTTCGGCGGTCGCGGTCGATCCACGCACCGGTGAAGTGCTGGCGATGGTCAGCCTGCCGAGCTACGACACCAATCTGTTCGTCAACGGCATTTCCTCGGTCGACTACAAGGCGCTGTCGGGCAACCCATCGCGGCCGCAGTTCAACCGCAACGTGCTCGGCGGCGGCCCGCCGGGTTCGACCATGAAGCCCTTCGTCGCCCTGGCCGGCCTCGACAGCGGCCTGCGCCGCGCCGAAGACCGCACCCTGTCGACCGGCGAGTTCCACATCCCCGGGCAGAAGCGCGGCTATCGCGATTCGCACGGGGGCGGCCATGGCTGGGTCGACCTGCGCGAGTCCATCGCCCAGTCGGTCAACACCTACTACTACAAGCTCGCGCTGGAGATGGGCATCGCCCGTTTCGACCAGTACATGACGCGCTACGGCTTCGGCCAGAAGACCGGCATCGACCTGGCCGGCGAGAACATCGGCATCCTGCCGTCGCCGCAGTGGAAGGCCAAGCGCAGCAAGGAAGGCTGGTACCCGGGCGAAACCGTCATCGCCGGCATCGGCCAGGGCTATTGGGTGGTGACCGCGCTGCAACTCGCGCGCGGCACCGCCGCGATCGCCAACGGCGGCCACCTGCAGCAACTGCACCTGGTGCGCGAAAGCCGCACCGGCTACGAAGCGCCGTGGCTGCCCAAGCAAGTCGCCGCGCCGACCTTGATCACCGACAACCCCGCGCACCTGCGTGCGGTGCAGGAAGGCATGGTCTCGACCATCCACGGCGGGCGCGGCACGGCGAAGGTGATGGCGCGCGGCGCGCCCTACCGCATGGCCGGCAAGACCGGCACCGCGCAGAAGATCAGCCGCAAGGGCAACGTCAGCATGAATCCGCATTCGCTGCCGCTGCACCTGCGCCATCAGGCCTTGTTCGTGGGTTATGCGCCGGCCGAGAACCCGACCATCGCGGTGGCGGTGGTGGTCGAGCACGGCGGTTACGGCGGCAGCACCGCCGCGCCGATCGCGCGCAAGATCTTCGACGCCTGGTTGCTCGGCAAGATGCCCGAGCCCCTGCCGGGCAAGAACGAGCCGCCGGCGGTGCCGAAACTGGCCGCGGCCGACGCCAACAAGGCCGACGAGGCTGCGCCCGCAGAGAGCGAACCCAGGATCGTGCCGGTCGCCGTCAACGGCGCCTGGGCCGAGAGCGTGGCCGCGGCGAACGCCGTGGTCGCCGCGCAACCGGGCCGTGCGCCGCAGGCGCTCGAACGCCGGCCGCTGCTGCGCCCGCAATTGCCGGGCGCCGAAGCGCCGGCCGATGCCGTGCCGAGCGATGCCGCCGACGACGCCTCCGGCGAACCCGAGGACGAGCCCGCCGTGCCCGCGCCCACGGTCGCGCCGGCGGCGGAGCCGCGCCGATGAAAGTGATCCTGCGTTACCTGTGGGACCTGCTGCAGCGCTTCACCCGCACCCTCGACCTGATGATGTTGGCCGCCTTGCTGGCGCTGATGGCGATCGGCCTGGCGGTGCTGTACAGCGCCGGCGAACACTCCATGCGCATGGTGATCGCGCAGGGTTCGCGCTTCGGCGTCGGCCTGCTGGCGATGTGGGGGCTGTCGCGCATGCCGCCGTCGCAGCTGCGCAACTGGACCCCGTTGGTCTACGCGCTGTCGATGATTCCCTTGCTGCTGGTGCTCATCGTCGGCACCGGCAAACACGGTCGGCACTGGATCGACCTGAAGGTGTTTTATTTCCAGCCGGCCGAGTTGCTAAAGCTGAGCCTGCCGATGATGGTCGCGTGGTATCTCAACCGCGAGGCCTTGCCGCCGAAGCTCAAGACCGTGCTGATCGCCGCGGTGTTGATCGGCGCACCGACCGCCTTGATTCTGCTTCAGCCCGACTTCGGCACCGCGATGCTGGTCGGCATCAGCGGCGCCTTCGCCCTGTACCTGGCGGGCTTGCCGTGGTGGTGGTTCGGCGCCGCGTTCGGCGCCGTCGCCGCGACCGCGCCGGTGGCCTGGTTCTGGCTGCTGCGGCCGTATCAGAAAGACCGCATCCTGACCTTCCTCAACCCCGAAACCGACCCGCTCGGCACCGGCTGGAACATCATCCAGTCGAAGATCGCGATCGGCGCCGGCGGCATGACCGGCAAGGGCTGGCTGCAAGGCTCGCAGTCGCACCTCAACTACCTGCCCGAACACACCACCGACTTCATTTTCGCCGTGCTCAGCGAAGAGTTCGGCTGGGCCGGCGTGATCGTGGTGCTGGCCTTGTACCTGTTCGTGGTCGGCCGCTGCCTGTGGATCGCCGCCGACGCCCGCGACGGCTACTCGCGATTGATCGCAGGCGCCTTGGGCCTGGCTTTCTTCGTCTACGTCATCGTCAACGGCGGCATGATCTCCGGCCTGCTGCCGGTGGTCGGTGTGCCGATGCCGCTGCTCAGTTACGGCGGCACCTCGGCGGTGTCGTTACTGGCGGGCCTCGGCGTGGTGATGGCGGTGCGCGCGCATCGGCCGGTGCATGGCGGGCGTTGAGTTCGACGGGGTGCGCCGGCGTCTGATCCCGCGCGCGTAGCGGAACGGTTCTGAGCTGGGCTGAGCATTTCTTTCTCGCAGGAGGCGGCATGAAAGGATTCGCGATCGTTCCTTCCGTACCCTTGGTACTTCTATTGCTCGTCATTGCGGCCTTACCGCAGGCGCTCGCCGGCGAAAGCGGAAGGCGCGTCGCGGCGCGTAGCTACCTGAAACTGCCGGAGGGCGGAAAGTCGGCGACGCGACCCTACGTGTGGGAGCGCAAGGTCGGCGCCAAGCACCTCGTAGTGCTTGGTACCAGGCACCTCAGTAATCCGCACTCGCCAATGTACGGCGACATCGAAGCCGTGTTCGAGCGTGTCCGCCCGCAGCTGGTGCTGCACGAAAGCCAAATCCCCGACGACCTCAAGACCATGTCGAAGGATGCGGCGATAGCGCGTGGCGCCGATCTTGGCTTCATCGCCTATCTGGCGCACCGGCGCGGTGTCCCGATCCGCAGCGGCGATGCATCGGTAAGGGAAGAGATCGCGGCATTGCTGGCCCACCACAGCGCCGAAGAAATTCTCGTATTCATGGTGGCGCAGCGCCTGATAGGAACCCGCCGCAATCCGGACCTCAAGGCGTCCGCGGCCCAATACGCGGCCTTCTACACCGACTATCTGGTTGCAAACGGTCTGCCGAAGCGCGAGGGCTCGGACCGATGGTCAGGCTTTCTGCACGAATATCGACGCCTGGTCGGCCAGCCTTTGACGAGCAAAGGCTGGAACCCGGACCTGGCCAGCCCGATTCATGACAACGGTCGGCTCAGCGAATTGGCGCGCAGTACCAATGCCGTGAGGGATCGTCGCCTGATCGCTTCCATCGAACGGGCGATGCGCGAGCACGACCGCGTCTTGGTGGTGTTCGGGGCTTGGCATGTGCTCGCGGTGGAACCGATTCTGGATTCGGAGTTCGGGCGATAAGCCCAGATCGCCGAGCGGACCGGCGTTCTCGCCGGCAACGCTGCCGCTGCTGCAGTCGCGTCCCCGGAAGAACGATCAGACGTCGCCCCGTTCCTTGTGGAATTTGTCGATCTTCTCGACCTTGAACCAAAGCGCCTCGCCGTGATCGACGGCGGTCGAGGTGGTGACGACGATTTCGTTATCGGCCCGGAAGGTGTTCATGACGTAGCCGTCGTCTTCCTCGTCGACGATCGGCGTGCCCAGGGCGGCCGCGGTCCGGGCCCGGTTGAATTCGAAGCTCAACTCGTACGGCAGCACGCCGGCGAACTTGTCGTTCTGGCCGTTCTGGTGGCGGTTGTAGAAATGGATGCCGCTGAGGATCCAATAGCCGTCGTCGCGCGGCTCTCCGATCTCTTCCCGGTAGAGGCTCGCCACGGTGAAGATCAGCGCGAGGCCGAGGTCGTCGAAGTCGAGGTACTGGACGACGTCCGGGCCTTGCGGCCGCTCGATCATGCCGACCTCGGTGAGGTAGCGGGCCAGGCTGGCCTGGGCGGAAGAGTGTCCGAGAAGATCGACGAGTCGGTTGCCATCAATCATGCGCTTGCTTCCTCGGTGGGTAGCGGCAGGTCTTGGCTCGAACGCGCGGCAGCTGAACGACGTCGCTGTCGATTCAAAGTCTAGGCCAGTTTCGGTCGCTGAAATAGCTGGCCGGCCAGTCTCGATGAGATGGCGTCCTGCGCTGTCCGGATCTTCAACGAAGATCCGTGGAGCGATGGCGGATGGCGGATGCCGGGGCAGGGAGGCAGTGCAGCGGGCGTTTGGCGATTGGCGGGGGCGATGGCTGGCATCTCGCTTGGACGAACTTCGGTAGCGAAGCCGCTAAACTGCCGGGTTCGTTGTGTCGGCAAGTTCGATGATCATCAGGACTGACAAAGCAGCATTTCGTAGCAAGGCGGAGCGGACTGCCTGGTATCACGTTGCGCTGGGCGTCGGGGTATCGCTGGCCGCGCTGTGGGGCTGGCGAGCGTCGCTGGAGCCGATGCCGACTCATTTCGAGTATCTGACGGGCGTGATCTCCAATACGGAGGTGCATCGCAACAGCATCGAGTTTTTCGTCGCCGGGCGCGAATTCGACTACACGAGCATCCTGCCGAAGGCGGCGCTTGCGCGCAGCCTGCTCAAACCAGGCAATACGGCAACGGTCGGTTTTTCGCCGGCCGACCCCTCCGGGGTCTGGGCCCTCACCGTCAACGAGCAGATAGTCGTGCAGCCGCAAGCGGCCCATCAGGCGCGCTTGAGCAACGGAAGGATCGCTTTCTGGCTGTTCGTCGTATTCTCGGCCGGCACCGGCATTCTTGGCTGGCGTTTCGTCAGGCAGTCCAGGTGATCTGCCTGATCGGGCGGAGTCCGGCTTCGCTGGTTCCCAGTCCGATCCGTTAGCGAAGCGAACCGCAGACATGCCGAGCGATGCATCCGATGGATAGAGAAGAAGAGGCCCACCGCAGCGTTTTCCGCGGAACCGTGAACCGCGGCGATCTGTTCTGGCTGCCGCCGGACCCGTCGAGAGGTTCGGTGCCCGGCGTCGCGCATCCGCACGTGGTGGTGCAGGACGATCTGTTCAACCATTCGCGCATCAGCACCGTGGTCGTGTGCGCGCTCAGCTCCAACATCGGGCGTATCAGCGAGCCCGGCAACGTGTTGCTCGAACCCGGCGAGGGCGGCCTGCTCAAGCAGAGCGTGGTGATCGTTTCGCAGGTGTCGTCGATCTACAAGACGCGATTGGGCGAGCGGATCGGGGCGTTGTCCGAGGAGCGCGTGGCCCAGGTGCTGGCGGGGATGCGGTTCCTGCAGGCGTCGTTCTTCAATCGGGGTTGATGCCGGCGGCGATCGTGTCCGCTGTGGGTACGAGCCTGAGCGATCTGCCGCGTACTGCGCTCAAGCGCCGGCGGTCGTCGTGGCCGCGGGTTCCGCCAGCAACGCGCGTACGCTCGGCGTCCTGGCCCGGGCCGTCGCGCACGGCTTCGATCACATCGGACGTTTGAGTGCGCGCATAACCATGCGCAGATCCGGGTATCGTTTTTGATGCCTGTTTTCGTGGACCATCGCATGTCGTCCATCTGGCTTCCCTCCAGCGGCACTCTGCGCTACAGCCCGCCATTGGGCCGCGGTGGCCACACCCGCCGCGACGGCGGCAGCACCTTGTGGTGGCTGATCGTGGACGGCGACCCCGAGCTCGGCCGCTACCTGCGCCAGCAGTTCTGGATCGGCCATCGCCGCACGCGCAGCCTGCAGGCGCCGTTGTGGGGGACGCATGTCTCGGTGATCCGCGGCGAAACGCCGCCGAAACCGGCGGCGTGGAAACGCTTGGACGGGGCGACGATAGCCTTCGACTACGACCCGTATCCACAAGAAACACAGGGCTATGTCTGGTGCGAGGTGCGCTGTCCCGCGCTGCTCGACCTGCGCGAGGAACTCGACCTGCCGCGCGAGTCGCAACCGGCCTTGCACCTCACCATCGGCAACGCCTTGCTCGGATGAGCCGCGCCGAGACGACAGTCTCGACGAGCGCTATTCATGTTGAGCATGACGGTGCGGGCGGCGCCGTCGCCTCGCGCCGCCCGCTTCCGATTCGACAACCTGACATGAATAAAATCGGTTAAGTCCCGCAAACCCAAGGTTTTTTGCCCCGCTTTCGCGTGCTAACCTCGCCGCGATGACCCGACGCCAAACTGCCCGTCGCGCCTTGTTTTGCGCACTCATGATCGCCCTGGCTGCCTGCGCCACGCAGACGCCGCCGATCCCGACGTCTACCCTCGCGGCCGCCCCGGCACCGAAACCGCCGGCCCCGGTCGCCGCGCCGACGCCCGTCGTCGGCACGCCCGCGCTGCCCGAGCCGGTCAAGCCGATGCCGCTGGCGCAGGCGCGCGCCGAGTTCGTGCGCGATACCGCCAGCCGCTACGGCGTCGATCCGGTCTACATCGAATCGGTGCTGGCCAAGGCGCAGATCCGCGAGGGCATCGTCGCGGCGATGTCGCGCCCGGCCGAGGCCAAGCCGTGGCGGGACTACCGCCCGATCTTCATCACCCAGGCCCGCATCGACGGCGGCCAGGCCTTCCTGGCCGAGCACCGCGCCCAGCTGGCGCGGGTCGAGGCCGCGACCGGCGTGCCGGCCGAAATCATCGTCTCGATCATCGGCGTGGAAACCAGCTTCGGCAAAAACACCGGCAAGTACTCGGTGGTCGATGCGCTCTACACCCTGGCGTTCGCCTATCCGCGCAGCGGCGACCCGGCCAAGGCCGACCGCGAGAACCGCCGCGAGGCCTTCTTCCGCGGCGAGCTGGCGCAGTTGTTCGCGCTCGGCAAGGAAGAGCAGATCGACATCACCACCCTGATCGGCAGCTACGCCGGGGCGATGGGCTGGGGCCAGTTCATGCCGTCCAGCTATCGCGAGTTCGCGGTCGACGGCAACGCCGACGGCAAGCGCAATCTGTTCACCGATCTGGACGACGTGTTCTTCTCGGTCGCCAACTACTTCGTCAAGAAGGGCGGCTGGGTGCGCGGCGGGCCGGTGACGGTGCGCGCCAACCGCGACGCGACCGCGCAGGATTTCGTACCCGAGAGCATGGACCCGGTGTATTCGCTCAGCGACCTGGCCGCACGCGGCTATCGTCCGCTGGGCACGGTGGCGCCGACCGAGACCGCGACGCTGCTGAACCTCGACGGCGTCAACGGTCCCGAGTATTGGCTCGGTTTCCGCAACTTCTACGCGATCACCCGCTACAACATCTCCAAGCACTACGCGATGGCGGTGTACCAGTTGGCCGAGGCGATCGCCGGACGGGAGAATCCCTTGGCCACCGATATCGCCACTCCGCCCGCCGCGCTGGCCCAGCCCGCCGCTCCGGCAGGCAACGCCGCTGCCGGCAAGGCCCCCGCAGCCAACGCTCCTGCGGCCAATGCGGTGCATGCATGGACAGGCGGGGCATGAGCGGGTCGGGCACGAAGCGGCCGCCGATCGCGATGATCGGGCGACTGGCCGCCGCCGTCCTGCCGCTGGCCCTGGCCGCCTGCGCCAGCGCACCGAAGAAAGGCTCCTCCGAGGCCCTGGCCCTGCCGGAGCGCGATCGCGTCCACGCCAGCGGCCTGCCGTCGGCGCAGTCGCACGGCGGCCGCAAGAAGTCGCCGTACGCGCCGGCCCAGGAAGACCTGAGCAAGCGCGGCAACTACAAGGCCGGCGGCCTGTACGCGCCGGGCGTGTCCGACACCACGCCGACCTATATCCCCGACGTCGACGCGATTCCCGAGCCCGAGGTCGTCGCCGAGGCGCGCTCGCAGTTCGGCAACCGTTCGCCGTACAAGGTGCTCGGCAAGAGCTACAAGGTGCTCGATTCGCACGAGGACTATCTCGAGCGCGGCACGGCCTCTTACTACGGCCAGAAATTCCACGGCCGGCGCACCTCCAACCTGGAGGTGTACGACATGTACGCCTTCACCGCCGCGCACAAGTCGTTGCCGCTGCCGAGCTTCGCCCGCGTCACCAACCTCGACAACGGCAAGTCGGTGACCGTGCGCGTCAACGACCGCGGCCCGTTCCACGACGGCCGCGTGATCGACCTCAGCTACGCCGCCGCGGTCAAGCTCGGCATCACCCAGCGCGGCACCGGCCGGGTCGAGGTGCGCGCGCTGCACCCGGGCGATGCCGCGCCGCCGGTCTACGCCAGCGCCGCCAACAACCCGCCGCCGGCCGCGGCCAAGCCGAGCTCGCCGTCGGCGATCGACCGGCTGGTCTCGGCGATGCCGATCGCCAGCGCCAACGCCGGCGAACTGCCGCCGGGCGTGCGTATCGCCACCGGCAAGCCGGCCACGCTCGCCAGCGCGCCCGCCAGCGCCGCGGTCAAGACCACGGTCGCGACCGGCAAGCCCGCCGCATCGGCTGTCGCAGCCAAGCCGGCGACCACGGTCGCCGCGGCCAAGCCGTCCGCCGCTTCCGGCGGCAAGCTGCTGCCGGGCAACGACTACCGCTTCGACATGATGCAGAACGGCAAGTCGATGACGGCCGACGAGTTCGACACCTGGATGAAGTCGCGCCAGGTCCGGGTCGCCACCGGCAAGGGCGCCGACATCGCCCCGCCGAAGCCGCTGACCCGGGCCGAACAACGCGCCATGGCCAAGCAGCAGAAAGAGCAGGCCCGTGCCCTGGCCGCCGCGCAGAAGGCGGCCAAGAAGGCCGGCAAGCTGCCGCCCGCGACCGCCGTCGCCGCCGCGTCCGCGGCCACTTTGCCGGCGCCCGCCGCCGCGCCGCCGCCGCCGAGCCCGTCCAAGGCCGCGGCCGTGGTCGCCGCCGCGGTCGAAGGCAACGCCGCCCCCAGCGGCAGCGACGTGACCCTGCAGGTCGCCAGTTTCTCGGCCCGCAGCAATGCCGACCGGGCCCTGTCGATGCTGCGTGGGGCCGGCATCGGCGCCGCCCGCCTGCTCGACGGCAACGCCTCCAACGGCCAGAAAGTCTGGCGCTTGCGGGTCGGCCCGCTGCAGGCCTCGGCCGCGCCGGAACTTGCGGCGCGTATCGTCGGTCTGGGGTTCGGACAGCCGCAGCGCGTGCGCGATTGATCGATTCACGCCGCCCCCGGCGCCGCCGGCGGCTGCAGCGACCGCGCATCTGAGGCAGGATGCACGGTTTCGCGGAACCGGAAGGATCGTCCGGTTCCGGCAATTTCAGCGGCGGGCGCCAGGACGGCCGCGCCGGAGACCACCCAACACCTTGGCCGGCGCAGCGCCGGCTCCCGGAGTAGTTCAACGATGAAAGTCCGCTTCACCCCGCGCGCCGCCGCCTTCGCCGCGCTGACCTCGGCCTTCCTGGTCACCACCGCCGTCGGCGCCGCCTCGGCCTGGGCGCAGACGCCCGCCGCCGCGACCCCCGCGCCGGCTGCCGCGCGACCGGCCAGCGACGCCTTGCCGGTGCCGCCGCCGCCGGCGATCCAGGGCACCGCCTGGGTGCTCATGGATGCCGCCAGCGGCAACATCCTGGCCAGCAAGGACGCCGACGTCCGGGTCGAGCCGGCCAGCATCACCAAGGTCATGACCAGTTATGTGATTGCCGCCGAAATGGCCGGCGGCAAGGTCAAGGACACCGACCAGGTGATGATGACCGAGAACGCCTGGCGCAAGGGCGGCGCGGCCACCGACGGCAGCTACTCCGGCTTCGAGGTCAACAAGACCGCGGCGCTGGTCGACATGGAAAAGGGCATGGTGGTGCAGTCCGGCAACGACGCCGCGATCGCCCTGGCCGAACACGTCGCCGGCAGCGAAGACGCCTTCGCCGCGCTGATGAACCAGTACGCCGCGCGCATCGGCCTGAAGGGCTCGCACTTCGTCAATCCGCACGGCCTGTCGGATCCGAACCATTACTCGACCGCGCACGACCTGGCCTTGCTCGGCCGCGCCCTGATCCACGATTTCCCGGTCGCGTACTCGTACAACAAGATCAAGGAACTCAAGGTCGGGCCGATCACCCAGCCCAACCGCAACCTGCTGCTGTGGCGCGATTCCACGGTCGACGGCATCAAGACCGGTCACCACTCCAAGGCCGGTTACTGCCTGATGGCCTCGGCCCAGCGCGGCGACCAGCGCCTGATCTCGGTGGTGATGGGTTCGACCTCCGAAGCCCAGCGCGCAACCGACAGCCAGGCGCTGCTCAACTGGGGCTTCCGTTTCTACGAAACCCACAAGCTTTACGACACCGGCAAGGTGATCGCCAAGCAGAAGGTCTGGAAGGGCCAGGCCGACGAGGTGCAATTCGGCGTCGCCGAGCCGATGCTGGTCAGCGTGCCGCGCGGCAAGTACGCCCAGCTCAAGCCGAGCATCGACGTGCCCAAGACGCTGGTCGCGCCGATCAAGAAGGGCCAGGCCCTCGGCACGGTCAAGGTCATGCTCGACGGCAAGGTCGTCGCCCAGCGGCCGCTGGTCGCCATCGCCGCGGTCGAGGAAGGCGGTTTCTTCAAGCGCCTGTGGGACGAGTTCTGGATGTGGTGGGAGTCGGAGTGACCGATCGCTTCCAGCGATCCCGCACGAGTTGAAACGACGAGCCGGCATTGCCGGCTCGTCGCGTTTTGGGCCTGGTGCTGCGACGCGCGGTTGCGCCGATCACGGGATCCTGTTCATCGACATCGCCACGTCGGTGGCGCGCGAATACTCGGCGTAATCGACGTAGAGCTGGTTGATCACGCGGCCGCTGGCGTTCTCGCGGGGCAGGGCGGCCATCGCCGCGCCCAGGTTGCGGTTGGCCTCCTTCGACAGCAGCCACACGCCGGTCGGCGGCGTCAGCGTCCACGACAACAGGAACTGATCGCAGGGCAGTTCGGGGCGGTCGACGCAGGTGCCGTCGTAGGCCTGGAACTTGGCGATCTGGTCGGTGCTCATGGTGTCGTAGCTGGTCGTGTTCGAGTACTTGTCGTACATGCGCAGATCGCCGAGCTCGGCCGTGGGCGAGTCGGAATCGCGATACACCCAGATGCCGGCGGCGGGGATGTCGACGGGATAGTCCTCGTCGCAGACGACCAGGACCACGCCGGACTGGCGCAGGTACTCGCCCAGCGGGATATCCGACAGGCGTGCGCCCTGCGGGAGGTTCTGGAACAGCCAGCGGCCGAGCTTGTCCTGCAGCATCTCGACGAGTTGCTCGTAGATCCCGTCGGTGAACTTGGCGTAGTGCGAGAACTTCAGGATGACCAGCTCGCGGTTGCCTTCGTTCATGAAGCGCCTGACGTCGTCGACGATTTCCGCCAAGGCCGGCCCGGTGATCGGTCCGTGGCTGACGTAGAGCGCGCTGCCGTCCCACTTGGGCCGCAGGTCGAAGTAGCGGATGCCGTTGCTGAGCTGTTGGTACAGATCGAGGTTCTGGGTCTTGCCGAGCGACATCAGCAGGCCGTGCTGGTACATGCCGGCGTCGTGCGAGGCGCCGGTGGTCAGCCACGGCAGGGTGAGATCGCCGAGCACGCGCAGATTGTCCTGCATCCAGCGCGAGCGGTCGGCGACGCGCGAGGTCGACGCCCACAACGCATTGAAGTTTTCCGATTGGTGCACCTGGATCGCCATGCCGCCGTTGCAGGCGACGCTGGGCCGAGCGCCATCGTCGAAGTACACCGCTTCGCCGGCCCAGTCGATGCTCTTGCCGCGGATCCTGCCGAACCGCTGCAGCACGGTCTTCTGGTCGGTGTTTTCGTAGACGACGATGACCTCGCCTTCCGGGGTCAGCGCGACCGAGGCGTGGCTGCCGGCGCCATAGAGAGTCGGTGGCCCCCAGCTGATTCCGTTGAGGCCGAGTTTGCCGACGCGGTAGTGCAGATCGGAGTCCGAGGTGTTGCCGCGCACCATCACCACGTCGTTCTGGGCGTTGATCGCGATGCCGGGCTGGATGCCGGCATCCAGATAGGTATTGCCCTGCCAGACGATCGAGTCGGTGTCCTCGTCCAGCCGGCCCAGGTTGCACCAGATCTTGGCGTTCCAGGACGATTCGTGAACCTCGACGATGGCCTGCCGGTTCATCGCCACGCAGGGGGCTTCGCCGCTGGCGTATTTGACGCTCTCGCCGAAGACGATGCCGTCCTCGTCCCATACGCCGATGCGGCAATACAGGTCCGATCCGCCGGCCGCGCGATGCACCTCGACCATGACCCGGCCCTCGATGGCGATGCCCGGCTCGGCGCCTTCGCCGAACGCCACGCTGTCGTCCCATTCGATCGCCATCTGCCTGAGCCGGCCGCTGCAATAGTTCAGGCCGCTGGCGTCGGCCGATTCGTGGACTTCGATGATGCGACCGTCGCGGCCCAAGGCGACACGGGCATGGATGCCTTTTTCGTACTCGAGACCGAGGCCAAAGAACACGTTCTTCATGAGCAATCTTCCTGCGAACTGAGCGGGTGACGTCGAGGCGAGTCGTCCGGCCCTCGCCACACGGGATCGCGTGCACCGGCCCGTGCCGGTGCGGCACCGTGTTAAGCGTTTCGCAGGGGGATTTGTGAAGACGGGCGGGGCCGCGAGGTCGCGGCCCGCGCCGTCTCAAGCGCCAGGCGTCGGCGCGCGCCGGGGCGCGCACGGAGGCGGCGCCGCAGGATCGAAGGCTATCGCTTGGCGAGCGGCAGCTTGGCGATGATCGCGCTGCGGAACTTCGTCGCCAAGGCGTGGAAGCCGGCTTCGCTGGGATGCATTTCGTCGAACCACTGGCTTTCGGCGGACAGCGTGCCGCGCAGGTCGACGTAATCGAAGCGCCCGGCGAAGCGCGCATCGTGCTTGAGCTCGCGCAGCACGTGCTTCTCGAAGCCGTCGATGAGCATGCGCCCGAAGCGTCGGCGCTCGTCCGGGGTCTTGGCCGGGTCGGCATGGACGATGGCGTTGATATGCGGCCCGATCCAGGGCCCGACGCTTTTCTTGAGCAGCGCGGCGACGCCGATATTGCCCGGCGTCAGCGCCCCGGGCCGCCCGATCAGCTGCGGATAGTCGTAGCTATGGGCGAGGATCGGCGCATTCGGCCGGGCCGCCAGCGCCGCCTGCACGAACAGCGCATAGGCCTGGCGGACCTTCTCGTATTTGCCGGTGTCGAGCACGCGCTGGAACGCGGCTTCGGCGGAGAGATTCTGTTGGCCGGCGAAGGTGCGCTTGAGAAACTGGTCGACGAAATCGTTGCCGCCGGCGCTGAGCAGGATCAGGTCGAACTCGAACCTGCCGTACCAGCCGATGATGTCCTCGATGTTCTCGGGCACGAACATCGAGCGCTTGGGATGGTCCTCGTTGCGCGAGGCGTGGTCGCCGCTGTGCTCGGCGCGGAAGAACAGGCCGCCCTGGCCGAGCAGCGGTATGCCGCGCTCCTCGTCCTCCGGGGCCGGCGAGACGATCCAGTCGAGCAGGTTCATCGCCAGCGGCGTGGAGAACCACGAGTCGCCTTCACAGAAGATCACCGGCGTGCGTTCCAACAGACGAGCGCGCTTGAGCGAGGTGTAAAGACTGCGGAACTGGCCCCGCAAGGGCAGGGCGACGGATTGGCTGGCGGGCATGGCGAGTCCTTCCTGATTTTTCGACTGCAATTGCTTTGATAACCCACTCGACACTCATCGGGTGAGAACGATGGCGCGCGCGATTCGCGGTCATTGTCCACGGTTCGGCCGGGCTCGGAATCCCTGTTCAGTTCATCATCGCCGACGCGCGGCTGCGTTGCGGCTAGGGCATCGCCAGCGACAGCCGCTCGCGCCAACGCCGCTTCTCGATCGTGCGCACATTCGGCTCGTGCGCCAGGCGATCCAGGTAAGCCATCAGCCGCAGCAACTCGTCATCGCTCTCGTCCTCGCCCAGGTACTCGCGTACGCAGACCAGGTTGCCGTAGTTATAGGCGTGCTTGCTCGCGGTGTCGTCGATGGCCAGCATGCGTTCGAGGCGATATCCGTGGCGCTTGAGCTTCTTCAGCCGTTTGCGGTTGAGGTATTCGCCGGTGGTCCAGTCGCGGCTGATCGAGCAGCGTTCGCTCGACCAGACGAAGCGCAGCGACTGCGGCGGGAACAGGGCCGCGACGAACGCTTCGGCATAAAAGCGCCCGGACGACGTCCACACGCCGACGTCGAAGTTCGCCAGGGCATACGCGATGAAGCGCTCGGCGTGCGGACGCCGATAGACGTGGTAGCTCAGTGCGCGCAAATCCGCGGCGCGATCGAGTTCGACTTCGCTGGCATGGACCAGGGTTTCGTCGAGATCGAGGACCAGGAGCAGGCGATCGGTCGAGGCTTCCTGCGTGGCGTGAGGCGCTGGCATGTCGTGTCGTGAATCCGTTCGGGGGCAGGGCCGCATCGCGGGGGCGAGGGGAGCGAGCGGCTGCGGAGCAGTAGCGGGCCGTGCACTGTCGTCGCAGCGGCCTTGCTGAATTTGGCAGCCCGGATGGCGCCACGGCAAGGTGGACGCATGGGTTTCCATGCGGGCCACCTCGCATCGCCAGGCCCGATTCAGGCCGCGCCAGCCGTTCCACCCCCGGCACGCCGCCGTCCCATCCCTGCGCTTGGGTTGCCCCGCCAGCGGACCCATAATGGCGCTCATGGACATTCATTCCGACAACCCCGACCACGGCTTCCAGTTCCCCGGCTCGTTCGAGCTCAGCGCGATGGGAGCGGCCGACGCCGGCCTGGAGCGCGAACTGCCGCAGCTGTTGTTCCAGGCCGGGATCAGCGTGGAAACCGAAACCATCCAGTGGAAGCATTCCTCGACCGGCAAATACGTGTCGGTACGGTTGAGCTTCCGCGCCGAGAACCGCGAGCAGTACGACCTGGCCCACCAGGTCCTGCGCGAGCATCCGGAAGTGAAGTGGACGCTGTAATCGACGCCGTCGCCGCCGTGCTCGGCGGCGTCAACGCGCCGCCGCGCGCGCAGTTGCGCGACCTCGGCCGCCAGCCCTACGAACCGGTCTGGCGCGCGATGCAAGCCTTCACCGACGCCCGCGACGCCGACACGCCCGACGAGCTGTGGCTGGTCGAGCACGACCCGGTGTTCACCCTCGGCCAGGCCGGCAAGGACGAACACGTGCTGATGCCGGGCGATATCCCGGTGATCCACGTCGATCGCGGCGGCCAGGTGACCTATCACGGCCCCGGCCAGATCGTGCTGTACCCGCTGTTGGACCTGCGCCGGCTCAAGGTGGGCGTGCGCGAGTACGTCGACCGCATCGAGCAGGCGGTGATCGACACCCTGGCCGAGTGGAACATCGAGGGCGCCCGCCGCGACGGCGCCCCCGGCGTCTACGTGGCCGGGGCCAAGGTCATGGCCCTGGGCATCCGGGTCCGCCGCGGCTGCACTTTCCACGGCCTGGCCTTCAATATCGCCATGGACCTGGAGCCGTATCGGCGTATCAATCCCTGTGGTTACCAGGGGTTGCAGGTGACCTCGGTGGTAGACTTGGGCGGCCCCTCGGGCCTGGATCAGGTCAAGCCGGTGCTGGTCGCGCAGCTTGCGCGCCAGTTCGGACTGACCGTCGAGGATGCGGCGCCGTTGAGCTTTTGATTTCCGCAGGGCGGATGAGGGCGCGCCTATCCGCCAGCCGCCGCGACTCGCGGTAGCCATGCCCTCGCCCCAGCCTTCTCCCGCTCGCGGGCGAGGGATTCAACAGCCAAGAGTCGAAGCAACGTCATGACCAACCCCGTCTCCAAGTCCATCCCGCTCACCGTCGTCAGCGGCGGCGCGCCCGAGGCGCTCGTGCCGGCGGTGCTGGAGTCGACCACCATGACGCCCGGCGCCAAGCAGATCGGCAGCGACAAGATCAGCCGCTCGCCGGTGCAGTTCGCCGACGTGCCGGCGCTGCGCAAGCCCTCGTGGATCCGGGTGCGCATCCCCTCGGGCAATTCGGTCGCCCAGCTCAAGGCGAAGCTGCGCGAGAACCGCCTGGTCACTGTCTGCGAAGAAGCCAGCTGCCCGAACATCCACGAGTGCTTCAGCCACGGCACTGCGACCTTCATGATCCTCGGCGAGGTCTGCACGCGCCGCTGCTCGTTCTGCGACGTCGCCCACGGCCGGCCGAAGCCGCCGGATGCGAGCGAGCCGGCCAACCTGGCGCGCACCGTCGCCGACATGGGCCTGAAGTACGTGGTCATCACCAGCGTCGACCGCGACGACCTGCGCGACGGCGGCGCCCAGCATTTCGTCGACTGCATCGCCGCGGTCCGCAGCGAGAGCCCGCGCACCAAGATCGAGATCCTCACGCCCGACTTCCGCGGCAAGGGCCGCATGGAGCGCGCGCTGGACATCCTCGACACCAATCCGCCGGACGTGTTCAACCACAACGTCGAGACGGTGCCGGACCTGTACACCAATGTCCGCCCCGGCGCCGACTACCAGTGGTCGCTGACCCTGCTGCAGAAGTTCAAGGCCCAGCATCCGCAGGTCGCGACCAAGTCCGGGATCATGCTCGGCCTCGGCGAGACCATGGAGCAGGTGCAGGCGACCCTGCGCGACTTGCGCGCGCACGACGTCGACATGATCACCATCGGCCAGTACCTGCAGCCGACCGCGCACCACCACCCGGTGCTGCGTTACTGGACCCCGGAAGAGTTCAAGGAACTCGAGGTCTACGGTCTGTCGCTGGGCTTCACCCACGTCGCTTCGGGCCCGCTGGTGCGTTCCTCGTACCATGCCGACCGCCAGGCGATCGAAGCCGGCTTCGCCGAGACCTCGAACGACTGGACCGACCGCGCCGCGGTCTGATCCTTCGCGGCTCGCCCGAGCCGCACGGCGGCCGCAGGGCCGCCTCGAACGCCGGCCCGCGCAAAGCCGGCCGGCGGACATCGCCGGCGGCTGGTAACCGGTCTCAGCGACCGGCGCCGTTGCTTCGCGCAACGCTGCTCCAGTGGCACGGTCTCGTCCCGCCGCGACGGCCGGGACGGCCCGGCATGAACGCCGAAACAGGCGTTTGCCGGCCGCGATAACGACTCGCTAACGCCGATCACGCTCAAACTGAACCGCTTTCACGCCGGTAACGCTTAATCGCGCGTTGCGGACGTGACAGGGCCGGCAACTTTCGGCACTGTGGTCTTGTCCAAAGCCGCTACATCCTAGACATCGGCCCTCTTGGCCGAGAAGACTTCGCGATGACCCTCAAGAACAAGCGTGCCGTTACCCTGCTAGCAGGCTTCCTGCTGACCGCTCCGCTGGCGCTGCTGGCGCGGCCCGACGCAGTCAGCGCTCCCAAGGCGTCCACGGCATTGCCGAGCGCGCCGACCGCGGACCAGACCACGGCGGCGAAACTCGTCTACGGTTTGTTGTCCGACAGCCGCTACGCCTACCGGCCGCGCGCGCTCGACGATGCGCTGTCGGCCGACATGTACAAGCGCTATCTCGAATCGCTGGACGGCGGCAAGCAGTTCTTCAGCGCCGTCGACATCGCCCGCTTCGACGCCAGCAAGAACAAGCTCGACGACGCGATCAAGAGCGGCGACCTGTCGCCGGCCTACGCGATCTTCGCCACCTACAAGCAGCGCGTCGACGAACGCGTCGCTTACGCCCGCGGCCTGCTCAAGCAGCCCGCCGGTTTCGAGTTCACCGGCAACGACCGCTACGACTACGACCGCAAGGACGCGCCCTGGGTCGCCGACACCGCCGCGCTCGATGCGCTGTGGAAGCAGTCGGTGCGCAACGACTGGCTGCGCCTGAAGCTGGCCGGCAAGAAGCCCGAAGACATCGCCAAGACCCTCGACAAGCGCTACGCCAACATGGCCAAGGGCATCGCCGAGCTCAAGGGCGAAGACGTCTTCCAGACCTTCGTCAACAGCTACGCCAACGCGATCGATCCGCATACCGATTACCTGACGCCGAAGTCGGCCGACAACTTCAACATGACCATGTCGTTGTCGCTCGACGGCATCGGCGCGCAACTGCAGAAGCAGGACGACGTGGTCGCGATCCGCGAAGTGATCCCGGGCGGCCCGGCCGCGCGCAGCAACCTACTCAAGGCCGGCGACCGCATCGTCGGCGTGGGCCAGGGCGACAGCGGTGCGATGGAAGACGTGATCGGCTGGCGCATCGACGATGTGGTCGCCAAGATCCGCGGCGCCAAGGGCACCAAGGTGCGCCTGGACGTGGTGCCGGCCGAGTCGGGCCTGGACAGCAAGCCCAACCGCATCGTGCTGGTGCGCGACAAGGTGCGCCTGGAAGACCAGGCCGCCAAGTCCGAGGTCATCGACATCCCCGCCGCCGGCGACGCGCCGGCCAAGCGCATCGGCGTGATCAAGCTGCCGGGCTTCTACCAGGACTTCGAAGGCCGCCGCAAGAACGCCAACGACTACGCCTCGGCCACCCGCGACGTCGCCAAGCTGCTGACCAAGCTGCGCGGCGACAAGGTCGACGGCGTGGTCCTCGACCTGCGCAACAACGGCGGCGGTTCGCTCAACGAAGCGATCGAACTCACCGGTCTGTTCATCGACCGCGGCCCGGTGGTGCAGGTGCGCGAATCCGGCGGCCGCGTCAGCGTCGAAGGCGACAGCGACACCGGCATCGCCTGGGAAGGCCCGCTCGCGGTGTTGATCAACCGCGGCTCGGCTTCGGCCTCGGAGATCTTCGCCGGCGCGATCCAGGACTACGGCCGTGGCCTGGTCATCGGCGAGACCACCTTCGGCAAGGGCACGGTGCAGAACCTGGTCGATCTCGACCGCTGGCCGGCCAACGAAGGTCCGCGCTTCGGCCAGGTCAAGCTGACCATCGCCCAATTCTTCCGCGTCAGCGGCGGCTCGACCCAGAACAAGGGCGTGGTGCCCGACCTGGCGTTCCCGGTGTCGGTCGACGCCACCGAGTACGGCGAGAGCACCTACGACAACGCCCTGCCGTGGACCAAGATCGCCGCCGTGCCGCACACCAGCTACGGCAACTTCGCACCGCTGCTGCCCAAGCTGGAGACGCTGCACAGCAGCCGTATCGCCGGCGACAAGGAGTTCCAGTGGTGGTCGCAGGACGTCGCTCAGTTCCGCGAAGAGCGCGCCAAGAAGTGGATCTCGCTCAACGAGGCCGAGCGCCGCGCCGAGCGCGACCGCGACGACGCCAAGCGTAAGCAGCGCCAGGCCGAACGCAAGCAACTGGGCCTGGAGCTCGATCCGCTGGCCGACGACGCCAACGACGACGGCCTGGCCGCCGCCGAGCGCGATATCGCCAAGGATGCGGCGCGCGAGAAGCTGGCCGAGAAGCGTCCGGACCCGCTGTTGCGCGAGTCGGCTTCGATCCTCGCCGACGCGGTGCGCCTGCTCAACAACGACCGTCAGCTGTCGGCGCAGGTGTTGCCGACCGCGACCATGCCGGGGCACTGGGCCGACTGAGCCGAGTTCCGCATCGCGAAACGAAAAGCGCGCCCGTGTGGCGCGCTTTTTTTTGTGTCGCGGGTAAAGCGATAGCCCCCGAAGCTGAAGGGCAGGGGCGGCGTCTCAGCGGGATGTCCTTCGCTCACGAGCCGCGACCGCGTATCGACCGTCTCGTCGCGCCGGGCCCGGTCGTCGGCTGCTTCTTCCGCCCCGATGAACCACGGCCGAAAATCCGACCCGGCGCCGCGCAAGATCCGGATAGCGAGGCTGCGGCAGCGGGCCTAGTCTGTCGGCTATGAACAGCAAACCCCACAACGACAAGCTCGAACAGGCCCGCGCGCTGCTCGATGGCGGCGAGCCTTCCCTGACCGAACTGGCCGAGACCGTCGGCCTCAGCCCCTCGCACCTGCAGCGGCGTTTCAGCGCGCGCTTCGGCCTGAGCCCGGCCGAGTACCTGGCGCAACGCAAGCTCGGCAGCCTGCGTTCGGCGTTGCGCGAAGGCCACGACGTCAGCGCCGCCTTGTACGACGCCGGCTACGGCTCGCCGTCGCGGGTCTACGAAAGCGGCGCGGCCAAGCTCGGCATGACCCCGGGGCGTTACCGCGCCGGCGGCGCCGGCGAGCAGATCCGCTGGAGCCTGGCGCCGACCGCGATCGGCACCGCCCTGGTCGCCACCACCGCGCGCGGCATCTGCATGGTCGAGCTAGGCGACGACCCGCAGGCGCTGGAAGCGAAGTTGCGCAGCGAGTTCCCGCAGGCGCTGCTGGAGCGCGTCGATGCCGGCCGCGACGAATTCCTCGCCCCGCGTTTGCGCGCGGTCGCCGATACCCTGGGCGGGCAGGGCCATGCCGTGCCGCTGGACCTGATCGGCACCGCCTTCCAGAAGAAGGTCTGGGACGCGCTGATGAAGATTCCGGCCGGGCAGACCCGCAGCTATGCGCAGATCGCCGAACAGGTCGGTGCGCCGCGTGGCGCGCGCGCGGTGGCGCAGGCTTGCGCCAACAACCGCGTCGCCGTGGTCGTGCCCTGCCACCGCGTGGTGCGCGGCGACGGTTCGCTGGGCGGCTACCGCTGGGGCCTGCCGCTCAAGGAGCGCCTGCTGCAGCGCGAGCGGGCGGCCTGAGAAGCGGGAATCGGGAATGGGGAGTCGGGAANTGTCTCTACGATTCCCGACTCCCCATTCCCGATTCCCGCCCAGCGGCGCCGCCGCTGGGCTCAGCCCCTCCGCTTGCGTGCGGCCCGCGGCGCATCGCGCGTCGGTAGTTCCAGGCCGTGCTTGACCACGTCGAACACCAGGTGGGTGTCGTAGCGCTTGATGTTGCCTTCGTCGAGGAACAGGCGGTCGACCACCTGGCGGCAGTGCGAGACCCCGGTCGTGGCCAGGATCACCAGGTAATCCCACTCGCCGGCCAGGGTGTAGCACTGCTGGACCTCGGGCGCGGCGCGCACGCGGGCGTGGAAGGCCGCATGGCGTTCGGCCGACTCGCGCTCCATCGTTACCCAGACCGCGGCCAGGGTGCTGCCGAGCGACAGCGGATCCAGCACCGCCACCTGGCGCATCAGGCCTTCCTGGCGGTAGCGGGTCATGCGCCGCTGTACCGCGCTCGGCGACAGCCCGATGGCGTCGCCGAGCTCGCTCAGGGTCGCCGAAGCGTCGCGCTGCAGCAGTTCGAGCAGCTTGTGGTCGAACTCGTCCAAAACCAGGGGTGGGGTGCTCATGCAAGATTTTTGCGTTGATGCGGGCAAATATTCAACCGCAATTTGACTGACATCGATACGCTATTCACGATCCCGTCGCATGAGGAATTTTTATGTGCGGGATCGCTCCCCCGACCTATTCGATACGGACGCCCCCGGGATGTCCCGGTACGTGATGCAAGCCGCTATGCCCGAGCAGGTCGGCGAGATTCTCGCGCTGATCCGCGAACACGGCCCCAATCCCTGGAATTTCCTGCCCGACGTCGAGCTCGCCGCACATCTGTCGGCGATCCGGCGAGGAAGAACGCAGGCGGTCGTCGCTTTGCACGACGGAGAAATCGTGGCCGTCGTCACATTTGAGCCGAGCGATGCCTTTCATCGCTACCAGCCGTCCGGTCGCGAGATCGAATGGCAGGGTCATGTCGGCGAAGTCGTAGTGCACCGCGGTCATCGCGGACAAGGACTCGGCACTCGATTGTTGAAGGCGGCGGTCTCGCGCCTGTTGCAAATGGGTTTGATCGAGATCTACGTCGAGCGCCACGAGGAAAACCAAGGTTCGGCCGGAATGATGCGCAAGGCCGGCTTCGTGGTGATCGACGTATTCGACGATCCGCGTCGCCGCGACGTAGGCAGCCGCAGGACGGCGGTGTCGCGTTACGGGCCGCATCCCTGATCGAGGGCGGCGCGATCGTCGAGATCGCGACGCCGGTGTTTTCGCTCCTCGCCGTTTCGACCCGAATGCACGTCACCACCGGCCGACCCGCGTCGTCCGTCCCTCCGCTGTTGCTCTTCCCCCGGAATCCGCGTCATGAGCGCCGTTTCACCGACCGCTGAACGACTGGCCCCTGGCGCCCTCGCGGTCGCCTTCGCTTTGGGGTCGGTCTATGTGCTGTGGGGATCGACCTACCTGGCGATCCGTTTCGCCCTCGAAAGCTATCCGCCGTTCCTGCTCGGCGCCGGCCGCATGTTCCTCGCCGGCGCGATCATGTATGCGGTCCTGCGTTGGCGCGGCGTCGCCCCGCCGAGCCGCAAGCAGTGGCGCACCCTATGGCTGCTGTCGATCTGGATGGTGCTGTTGTCCAACGGTTTGGTGAACCTGGCCGAGACCGAGGTGGATTCGGGCCTGGCCGCGATCGCGGTCGCCTCGATGCCGTTGTTCGCCGGCGTGTTCGCCATGCTGCGCGGGCGCCATCCCTCGAAGATCGAGTGGATCGGCCTGGCGATCGGTTTCCTCGGGGTGATCTGGCTCAACGCCGGCAGCAAGCTGTCGGCCTCGACCCTCGGCTTGGTGTGCCTGACCGTCGCGCCGATCGCCTGGGCCTGGGGTTCGATCTGGAGCCGCGACCAGGACCTGCCGTCGCCGTTCATGGCCGCGAGCGCGCAGATGCTGACCGGCAGCATCTGGATGCTCGGTGCCGCGGTCGTGACCGGCGAGCGCATCACCGCGATGCCGACCTGGGCCGCCACCGGCGCGATGCTGTACCTGGTCGTCGCCGGTTCGATCTTCGGTTTCACCGCTTACATCTGGTTGCTGCACCACGTGCGCCCGGCGCTGGCGACCAGCTACGCCTACGTCAACCCGCCGATCGCGGTGCTGTTCGGCGCCTTGCTCGCCGGCGAACGTTTCACCTCGCACGACCTCGGCGCCATGGCGGTGATCCTGGTCGGCGTCGTCATCATCACCCTGGCCCGCGCCCGCGCGGCCAAGCCGGCTGTGCCCAAGCTCGTGGAAAGCAGAATCGACGCGATCGATGCGATCGAGCCCGGCGCAGCGGCGGAAAAGGAAACACGCGCATGAATGCTGCCACCGACCGCCGCGGACTGTGGATCGCGGTCGCCTCGTTCGTCCTGTGGGGCCTGATGCCGCTGTACTGGCATCTGCTCAAGGCGGTGCCGTCGCTGCAGATCGTCGCCCATCGCGTCGTCTGGAGCACCTTGCTGGTCGCCGCCTGGCTCGGCTGGACCTTGGGCCGGCATTGGCTGCGCGAGGTCCTGCGCCAGCCGCGCAAGGCCGCCATGCTCGGCGTCAGCGGCGCCTTAATCGCCTTCAACTGGGGCCTCTACATCTGGGCGGTCAACGCCGGGCATGTGATCGAGACCAGCCTGGGGTATTTCATCGGCCCGCTGGTCAGCGTGATGCTCGGCGTGGTCTTCCTCGGCGAGCGCCTGCGCACGGCGCAGTGGATCGCGATCGCCTTCGCCTTCGCCGGCGTGGCCTGGCTGACCTTCGAGTACGGCCGGCCGCCGCTGATCGCCATCGGCCTGGCGGTGTCGTTCGCCTTGTACGGATTGATCCGCAAGCTGGTCGTGGTCGAGGCGGTGACCGGCCTCGGCGTCGAGAACGTCTATCTGTTCTTGCCGGCGCTGGCCCTGATGTTCTGGGGCGAAACCCACGGGCAAGGCAGCTTCATCGGCGGCTGGGGGCTCGGTACCGCGCTGCTGCTGGTGGTCGCCGGTGCGCTGACCGCGCTGCCGCTGATCGGCTTCGCCTATGCGGTGCGGCGCGTGTCGCTGACCGCGATCGGCCTGCTGCAATACGTCGCCCCGACCCTGCAGTTCCTGATCGGCGTGCTGATCCTGCGCGAACCGTTCAACGCCGAGCGCGCGATCGGTTTCGTCATCATCTGGGTCGGTCTGATGATTTTCGCCGGCGAGGGCGTGCTGCGCTCGCGGCGGGTGGGGGTCGCTGCAACAGCTTGAGATGTGCGAGGCGATCCCAGTTCGCTGGATGCGGGCAGTCTCTTCAGCGACAGCGCCTTGCGAAGCCGACAGTGCACACATCGCCCTCCCTCGCTTCTGAGTCGCGAGCAACCCACGGACAGCGCCGCCGCCGTGCGCCCGCTCTCAGCCGATCAAACCCTCCGAGAACGCCTTCGCCAGTACGTACGCCGTCACTATTGCGGTTGCGAGCAGGCCGCGGCCGAGCGCGCCTTCATGCCAGCGCCGTTGGCGCGTGCGCTGGCGAACCTGCTGGCGGCGCTGCGAAACCGTCGCGAGCGCGGCGGCCTCTTGCTGCGCCTGCAGACGTCGCGCGAAGTCGGGCGCGGCGGCCGTCGCATCGCCGTTGGCATCGATCAGCGCAGGCGTAAACGCAGGCGCATTCGCCTGGTGCGTCGATGCGAGGGCCGGAGCGCGCGCGAGCAGGTACTCGGCGACCTCGGCATCGTCCATCTGCGGTTCCCAGTCGTCGACGAACGGCGCCGGCACCCGCCGGCGCAGCGACAAGGCCGTCGTATAGGCGGTGTCGACCGGCATTCGATAGCGATCGAGAAACAGCAGCACCGGTGCGTAGCGCCGCGCCGAGGCGCCGTCGAAGGAAAGCAGATCCTGTTGCCAGACCGGCAGCCGGGCGAGGTAGCGGCCGGGCGCGCTCAGGCAGACCTGCAGGCCTTCGCGCGGCACCTCGAACCGGTCGTCGCGATAGCGCCGCAATCCGACTACGTCGTGCCAGACGATCAGGCCGAAATCGGGGCAATGGATGCCGGCGGCGTCGATGCGCAACTCGAGCTTGGCCCGGTTGATACGCCGCAGCACGAACGCGCTGCCCGCCAGCAGCGCCGCGAGCGCGCCGAGCATTGCCGATGCGCCGTAATGGCCGGGGCCCCAGGCTACCCAGGCGAGCAGAGCCGTCGCCGCACTCGCCCCGGTCAGCCACCACAAGGTCGTGCGTGGATGATGGGCGATACCGCGCACCGAACCAGTGCCCAGTGCCTCGCGGGTCGAACGGTGCAGGTGATCGTCTTCGCGACGGTCGATGCGATATACCGCAACGACGCTGGCGCAGAGGCCGGCCAGGCATGCCAGCAACAGCGCCAGAGTGAGCCAGGGCGGGTGCTGCGGCGACAGGCCTTGCTCGTTGAAGGCGAGCGGCAGGGCGATCGCGCCGAGCACGATGCTGAGGACACGGTAAAAACGTCGGCGGATCGTTGCGTTCATTACGGCTCGGCTTCCATGCGCCGGCGCCTACGCTAGCGCACCGGTCAATCCGGCAAAAGCGGCGGGCCCATCGTCGCCGACGGGCCCGCCGTGCGATCCCTCACAGTGCGCGCAGGGCCGAAGTCACCGGCAGGTTGGCGGCGCGCAACGCCGGGAACAGGCCGCCGACGAAGCCGATCGCCAGCGCCCACTTCAGGCCGCTCCACAGCAGTTCGCCGGTGACGCGGAAATCGAAGGTCAGCTGGCCGACGCCGCCGGCGATGGTCGAGGCGGTGTAGCCGTTGAAGATCAGCCACGCCAAGGCGCCGCCGATCACTCCGCCTAGCAAGGCCAGCAGCATCGTTTCCAGCATCACCGCCACCACCACCGGCACGCCGCGGAAGCCGATCGCGCGCAGGGTCGCGATCTCGCGCGCCCTCGTCGCCACGGTGGCGAACATGGTGTTGAGCGCGCCGAACACCGCGCCGATCGCCATGATCGAACCGACCACGATGCCGATCACCCGGATCACCTTGGTCATGGTTTCGGATTGCTTGGCGAAGTATTCGGCGGTGGTCGTGGTGTCGACCTGCAGACGCGGGTCGCCGGCCAGGGCCGCCTTGAAGCTCTTGAACTGTTTGGCGTCGCTGAGCTTGGCGATGACCGAATTGCGCGAAGCGCCGCGACGGTAGGTCGAGGCGACCATCTCCGCATCGGCCCACAGCTCCGAATCCATCGCATCGCCGGAACGGAACACGCCGACCACGGTCCACAGTTCGCTGCCGAGGCGGATCTGCTTGCCGACCTGCATGCCGGTGAACTGGCGTACCGCGCCGCTGCCGACCACGACTTCGCGTTTGCCGGATTCGAACTTGCGGCCTTCCACGATCTTGAGCTGCGGGCGCACGTCGAAGGCGCGGTCGCCGACGCCGCGCAACTGCACGCTGCCGTCCTCGTCGGGCGCGCCGCCCTTGATCGGCAGGTTCGCCGCGACCACCGTCTCGGCCGAAGCCAAGGGGCGGCCGTCGGCGCTGCGGGCGATGCCCGGCGCCTGCGCGATGACGTTGATGCTGTCCAGGCTGAGGGTGGACATCACCTCGGCCGCGGACGCACCGCGCAGGACGATGACGCTGTCGTCGCTGCCGGTGCTGCGCAGCGTCTGCTGATAGCCCTCGGCCATCGACAGCATCGCCACCAGCACCGCGACCACGCCGGCGATGCCGATCACGACCACCGACGACGAGCCCAGGCGCTGGCTCAGGGTGCTGATGCCGACGCCGGCCACCGAGGCAGCCTGGCGGCCGCTGCGGGTGAAGAACATCCATAGCGCGAACAGCGCGGCCAAGCCCAGCAGGGCCGGCCACGGCAGCATCGACCAGGCGACGAGGCCGGCCACCAGGGCCACGAATACGGCCAGGCCGCGTGCGAACGATTTGAGTCTCTTCATTGCGTTCTCCTCAGCGTCCGGCCAATGCATCGACGATGTTCAGGCGCATCGCCCGGATCGCCGGCAAGGCGCCGACCAGCAGGCCGATGGCGATCATCAGGCCAAGGCCCAGCGACCAACTGTTGAGGCCGATCGGCGGCACGCTGATCGCGCCGCCGCTGGCGGTGCTGACGATCGGGCCGAGCACGCCGGCGATGGCCACGCCGACGACGCCGCCGATCAACATCAGCAGCACCGATTCGGCCAACACCAGCCACAGCACGCTGTGGCTGGAAAAGCCGATCGTCTTCAACACCGCCAGCTCGGAGGTGCGCTCGCGCACCGCCTGGGCCATGGTGTTGCCGGTCAGCAGAACCAAGGTGAAAAACACCGCGCCCATGATCGAACCGACGATCAGGCCGATGTCGGCCATCTGCTTCATCCAACTGGCCGAGGCTGCGGCTTCGGTCTGGGTCTTGGACTCGTGATCGGAGTTGGCCGAGATCGCGTCGATGGCCTTGGCGATACGGTCGGCTTGGTTGACGTCCTTGACCTCGGTGACGTACCAGCCGACCTGGCCGGTGTTGTACGGCGTGGAATCGTCGAAGTACTTCCAGTGCAGCAGGATCATCTGGTCGAACCAGGCCCCGGATTTCTTGTCGGTGGCCGAGATCACCCCGGAGATGTCGAAGATCCAGTTCTTGCTGCCGTCGCGGTTCGGGAAGATCGTCGATTGCAGCGGCAGTTTTTGCCCGACCTTCCAGTTGAAGCGCTTCATCAGGCCTTCGCCGACCAGCACGCCGGTGCGGGTGGCCTCGAAGGCTTTGCGCTGCGCCTTGTCGACGGCGATTTCCGGATACAGGTCGAGGTAGTTCGGCGCCACCGCGAAGCTGAAGATCTGGTTGTGCGGGTCCTGGTAGGCGCCGCCGAACCAGTTCGCGTACGACACCTGGCTGACGCCCGGCACTTGGCCGATGCGGTCGTTGAGCGACATCGGCAGCGGTTGGATGAAGGACAGGCGCGAGCCGGTCTGCAGGCGCTTGGCGCCGTTGGCGCTGTTGCCGGCCTGCTCGAAACTCTCGCGCACACCGTCGAGCAGGCCGAACAGCAGGAACGCGGCGATGATCGACAGCAGGGTCAGCAGCGTGCGCGTCTTGCGACGCATCAGCTCCGCCCAGATCAAATGGAAATATTTCATGGGGGCCGCTCCCGGCTCAGGCCGCGTGCGACTGCTGCTCGACCAGGGTGCCCTTGTCGAGATGCAGGGTGTGGGTGGCGTACTCGGCGGCCTTCGGATCGTGGGTCACCATCACGATGGTCTTGCCGTGTTCGCGGTTGAGCAGCTGCAGCAGGTTGAGGATCTCCTCGGCCGCATGGCGGTCGAGGTCGCCGGTCGGTTCGTCGCAGATCAGCAAGGTCGGGTCGGAGACGATCGCGCGTGCGATCGCCACGCGCTGCTGCTGGCCGCCGGACAGTTCGTTCGGGCGGTGCTTGCCGCGGTCGGCCAGGCCGACCAGGGTCAGGGCGATCTCGGCGTTGCGCTTGCGCTGGGCGCCGTTGAGCGGGGTCAGCAGCAACGGCAATTCGACGTTCTTCTGCGCGCTCAAGGCCGGCATCAGGTTGTAGAACTGGAACACGAAGCCGACGTGGCGGCTGCGCCACTGCGACAGCTGGCCGGAGCTCATGCGGTCGATGCGCTCGCCTTCGATCGAGATCTCGCCGCCGCTGGGGTTGTCGAGGCCGCCGATCAGATTGAGCAAGGTGGTCTTGCCTGAACCCGACGGTCCCATCAGGGCGACGAAATCGCCCTTGGCGATGTCCAGGTTGATGCCGTGCAGCACTTCGACCTTTTCCGGGCCGCGCTGATAGGTCTTGGTGAGGTTGTTGATCGAAACCAGGGTGTCCATCTTCGACTTCCTCGAACGTGGATCGGTGAAGGGGCGAGGGCGCCGGAGGCGGCGCCGCTCGCAGATTTGGCAGGCGGATTCGGCAGGCGAGCGGCTCGCGCTCGCTCAGTCTTTGCTATCCGACGAACCGGGGGCGTCGTTTTCGACACGCACCGGGCCGCCGTCGGCGAGCGAATCCGGCGGGGCGAGCACGACGGTCTCGCCGCCGCTCAGGCCCTGGGTCACTTCCTGGTCTTCGCCGAGCTTGCGGCCCAGGGTCACCGCGGTCTGCGCGACCTTGCCGTCGGCGACGACGAACACGTTGTCCTTGCCGTCGCGTTGGACGATGGCCGCGGCCGGCACCATCGCGCTGGGCTTGCGCTGGGCGGCCTGGGCCGGCTTGGCCGCCTCCAGGAAGCTCACCCGCACGCCCATGTCCGGAACGATGCGCGGGTCGCGGTTCTTGATCGCCACACGCACCTTGACCGTGGCCTTGCCGCGGTCGGCGGTCGGGATGATCGCGATCACCTCGGCCGGGATCTTCCAATCGGGGTAGGCGTTGAGCACGGCCTCGACCGGCATCTTGGGCTGCACGCGGCCGATGAAGGCTTCGCCGACGTCGACCTCGATCTCCAGCGAATCCATGTCGACGATGGTGCCGATGCCGGTGCGGGTGAAGCCGCCGCCGGCCGACAGCGGCGATACGATTTCGCCGGGCTGGGCGGCCTTGGCGGTGACCACGCCGGAGAACGGCGCGCGCACGATGGTGTTGTCGACGCCGATGTCGGCGATGCGCAAGCCGTCGCCGGAGACCTTGACGTTGCGCTGCGCGGTCAGCAGTTGCGCACGCAGTGCATCGCGCGTGGCCACGGCCTGGTCGTATTGCGACTTGGATACGAGCTGCTGGCCGGCGAGCGTCGCCAGGCGCCTGGCGTTGGCTTCGGCCTCGGTGAGCTGCGCCTGCACGCGCGCGGTCTCGCTCTGCGCCGCGCCGAGCTGGGCGGCGCTGAGCTCGCGCTGGGCGTTGGCGTCGATCGGGTCGAGCGTCGCCATGATCTGGCCTTCCTCGACGCGCTGGCCTTCCTCGATCATGACCTCGCGGACCTTGCCGGTGATCTTGGCCGAGACCGTGGCCATGCGCCGCGCGACCACATAGCCGGAGGCATCGAGCACCGAGGCGCCGGCGCCGTTGCCGCCGCCGATCGCGGTGACCGTGGCGGTTTCCACGCGGGGGCCGCCGTTGCGGCCGAACATCGCCCAGGCGGCGATGCCGAGTACGACGAGAATCAGCACGGCGATGCCGATGAACAGGCCACGACCCGGGCCGGAGCGCTCGGGCGGACGATTGCGGTCGATGCGGAGCTCTTTCAGCAGATCAGCGGATGCACTCATGGTCACAACCAAGACGCCAGATATTGGCTAGTGTGACTGCGGTAGCCCTTGCGCGCCAACGTGCAGAAAGTCAGTTTTTGTCAGCGCCGGTGTCGGCGGTTTTTCATGACAAACGTCATGGTTTCACGCTCTTTGCGCGCGGCGATTCACGACTCCCGCGCCAATTCGCGGGCGCCATCCGTTTTGTGCAGGGCTTGCGGATTCGCGCCGGGACGAGCGCTGCGTGCGCTATTGCGGTCTGTGTGCGGTCCCTGGCCAAGCAACTGAATGCGGCGGGACGCGCCCGCCGCATTGCCGGGCGATCAGCGCGCCGAGCGCGCCTTGAGCATGGCATAGGCCGCGCGCAGGCCCTGGGCCTCGCCACCGGCCGGGCGACCGGGGCGGTCGGCGTCGTTCCAGCTGTAAACGTCCAGATGCGCCCACGGCAGCTCGGCCGGGACGAAACGCTCGAGGTACAACGCGGCCGTTACCGAGCCGGCCATCTTCGACGGGCCGCCGTTGGCGAGGTCGGCGATGTGGCTGGTCAGGTAACGCAGGTAGGGGCGCCACAACGGCATGCGCCACAGCGGGTCGCGCTGCTGGATGCCGGCGTCGAGCCATTCGGCCGCGAGTTCGTCGCGATTGGCGAACAGCGCCGGCAGGTCCGGGCCGAGCGCGATGCGCGCCGCGCCGGTCAGGGTGGCGAAATCCAGCAGCAGCTCCGGCGCTTGCTCGCCGGCATAGGTGAGGGCGTCGCAGAGGATCACCCGGCCTTCGGCATCGGTGTTGTCGATCTCGACGCTGACGCCCTGGCGCGTGGCGATGACTTCGCCGGGGCGGAACGCGTCCGGGCCGACCGCGTTTTCGACCGCCGGCACCAGCAGGGTGATCCGCAGCGGCAGCTTGCGCGCCATGATCAACTCGGCCAGGGCGATCGCGTGCGCCGCGCCGCCCATGTCCTTCTTCATCCAGCGCATGCCCTCGGCGGGCTTGAGGTCGAGGCCGCCGGTGTCGAAGCACACGCCCTTGCCGACCAGGGCGATGTGCGGATGCGCCGGGTTACCCCAGCGCAGTGCGATCAGCCGCGGCGCGCGATGCGAGGCGCGGCCGACCGCGTGGATCGCCGGGAAGTTCTGCGCGATCAGCTCGTCGCCGGTTACGACCTCGATGTCGGCGCCGTGGCGCGCGGCGATCTCGCGCGCGATCGCTTCCAGCTCGGCCGGGCCCATGTGCTCGGTCGGGGTGTTGATCAGGTCGCGCACGCGCCAGCTCGCGGCGACCAGGTCGAAGATTTCGTTGCCGCCTTCCGGGGGCGCGTCGACCAGCAACTGCGCCGGCGCGCGCGGCGGCGCCTTGTAGCGGCTGAAGCGATAGCTGCCGATGCCCCAACCCAGTCGCAGTGCGTCCAGGGTGGCGGCGTCGTGCTGGCCTTCGATGCGCCAGGTGCGCGCCGGCAGCGCGAATGGCGCATGGCCGTATGAATACGGATCGAGCGGATCGCCGACCCCGAGCACGCCGGCGGCGATGCGGCCGTCGCCGCCCGGAACCACCACGGTGCTGCCGGGCGTGCCGTCGAAGCCTTGCGCGTCGAGCCAGGCCACGGCCGAATCGGCCAGCGTTTCGCGCCAGGTCTTGAGCGAGGCGCGGCTGACCAGGACCAGCGGCAGGGCGTCGCTGGCGTCGTCGGTGAAACCCAGGGGCAAAGTCATGCGGCAGCGGTATCCGTGCGATGCGCCGTGTCCAGCCAGTCGGCCAGGGCGGCAAGGGTGGTGAATTCGAGATCGGGGCGCAGTTCGGCGTGCGGCCATTGCCGGCCTTCGCGGTTGATCCAGCAGGTGCGCAAGCCGGCGCGGGCGCCGCCGACGATGTCCATCTCGATGTCGTCGCCGACATGCAGCACCTGCGCCGGCTCGACTTCGAGGCGGCTGCAGGCGGCGTGGAAGATGCTGGCGTCGGGCTTGGCGCGGCCGTGCTCGCGCGCGCCGAGCTGGAAGCGGAACAGCGGCATCAGGCCGATGCGTTCCAGGTCGGCGTTGCCGTTGCTCAACGCGGCCAGCGGCACGCGCGCGGCCAGGCGCGCGAGTGCTTCCTCGCTGTCGGCGTAGTGCTCGACCTCGCAGCGCGCGGCGAAGAACACGTCGAAGGCCGGCGCGACCAGGGCGATGTCTTCGCCGGTCTCGCGCAGCATGTGCTCCAGGGTCAGGCGACGCTGCTGGGTGAAATCGTGGGCCAGGTCGGGGCGCTCGGCGGCGATGCGGTCGCGCAGCTCGCGCATGGCTTCGATCGGGAAACGCTCGGCGGCGCGCGGCGCGTGCTGGCGCAGCCAGGCGTCGAGGACGCTTTCGGCCCGGATCATGACCGGGGCGATCGGCCAGATGGTGTCGTCGAGGTCGAGGGTGATGGCGCGTACAGGAAAGCTCATGGCGGCATTTTAGCGCGCCGCGGTCCGGGGTTTGGGCGATGCCGCGCAGGAAACGCCGACAGGGGCGGGCGGATCGGGGCGGGATAATGTGCTGCACGAGGCCGCGGACGGGCGGCTGCCGTCGTGCTGCGGTATTCAGGAACGTTCGCCAAGGCCGGCCCTGGCGGAGCGGCGCGCGGATCGCCGTCGCGTCACTCCAGCAGCTTCGACCAGCCTTCCATGCCCTCGATGCGCGCCAGCACCAGTTTCACGCAGACCAGCATAGGCACGGCGAGCAGCAGGCCGATGATGCCCCACAGCCAGCCGAAGAACATCAGCGCCAGGATCAGCACCAGCGGCGACAGGCGCATGCTGCGGCCGAGCACGATCGGGGTGACCGCCTGCGACTCGATCGCGTGCAGCAGCAGATAGACGCCGGCCGGCAAGAGCGACGGCAGCAATTCGTCGAACGCCACCAGGCCGGTCATCAGCATGATCAGCATGCCGATCAGCGGGCCGACGAAGGGGGCGAAGTTGAGGATCGCCGCCATCGTGCCCCACAGCAGCGACTCCTGCAGCGGCACCCCGAGCGCGTACAGCGCGCCGGCCAGGGCCAGGCCGAGACCGCTGTTGATCAGGGTGATGGTGAGCACGTAGCGCGAGATCTCGTGCTCGATCGAATGCAGGATGTCGATGGTCAGTCTTTTCTGCTGCGGCCCCGGCAGCAGCGCGATCGCGTTGCGTTGCAGGGACTCGCCATAAACCATGAAGAAGAAGGTCAGCAGCACCACCGCCAATACCTGGGCGATGTATTTCGGCGTCGAGGTCAGCGCGCGGTAGGGATCGTTGAGTTCGGTCTTGATCACCTGCACCGGCTTGCTGGTGCTTTCGCCGCCGGCGGCGCGCGCGATGTTCTGCGCGGCGCGATTGGCCTCCTGCATCGGCTTGGTCATCTCGCGCAGTTTCGGCGCCAGCTGTTTCATCTCGCGCGGCACCTGGCGCACCCACTCGCTGGCCGGCTCGACCAGTTGCAGGGCGAGCACGCCGGAAATCGCCAGTCCGCCGACGATCACCGCCACCGCGCCGATCACGCGCGGCAGATAGAGCTTCTGCAGCAGGCGCAGGATCGGGTTGCCGACCAGGGCGAAGAAGGCCGCCAACAGGATCGGCAGGATCAGTTCCTGGGCGGCCCACAGGGTGAAGCCGACCGCGAGCACGGCGAGTACGTACAGCGGCACCGGCGCCTTCGGGCGCGTCGCTGCGGCGGGTGTCGCCGCTGCGGCGGGTTCGGGCTCGGGCGCGTTATCGCCCGGCGGAGGTTCGGCCGAATCCGGCTCGATGGGCGCGGCAGGCGGTTGCGGTGCGGAGGTGCTCAAGGCTCGATCGATTCGGTGCGGTCGTTGCGCGCACTGTGCGCCGTCGTCCGCGGCGGCGCCACTGTCGTCAGCCCGGGCGCGACCGCGCCGCTGGCTTCGGCGACGGCCTCGGCGTTGTCGGCGGCGTGTCCGGCCTGGCCGGCGGCATGCCCGGCCTCACCGGCGGCCCTGGCTGCCTGGTCGGCCGCGCTCTGTGCGCTGCTGCCGGCGAACAGGCCCGACAGCATGGTGACGATCTGCATCAGGTTGCTGCTCTTGGCCGCGATCTTGGCCGGCTCGGCGCGCCCCATCAAAAAGCCGCTGACTAGGCCGGCGACGACGATCCGCCCGGGCGTCCAGGCCTCGTGCCAACGCGCCTTGAGCAAGGCCTTGCGTTCGAGCGCCTGCTCGTAGCGGCCTTCGAGCAGGTGTTCGCGTTTGTGCACGCGTCGTTGCAGTCGTTCGAACCGGCTCATGGCGCCTTCCCGTCGTCCTTGCCGTGATAGCGGGCCGCGTGACCGGCGTCGGCGGCCAGATGCGCCTGCAGTTCCTCGTCGTCGAGGTCGCCCATGCCCAGGCGCCGCAATTGGCGCCGGGTGGCGTGCAGGCGGGTGAACTCGAAGTAATGCAGCGCCTGCCAGACCCCGACTGCGGTCACCACCAGGCTCAAACCGGCCGCGGCCAACATCGAGGCCAACCACGACCAGCCCAGCACGCCCTGCAGCAGCGCGATCAGCGCCGCCATCAACAGCAGCCAGGACGAGGCGCCGAACACGATCGCCACGCTGACCCAGAGCAGGGCGCGGCCGAGCGCGCTGCGGGCGAGGGCGAAGTCGGCGATCAACAGACCGCGCAGGGCGCGGCCGGTGTCGATCGCCGCCGACAGGCCTTCGCGGCCGGCGTCGCGGATCTCGCGGTACGAGTCCTCGATCGACGGCCCCCGGCCCCGCCCGGCAGCGTCGGGGCTGTCGTCGCCGCCCGAAGCGGAGTCCGGACCGCTGCGGCTGGGGTCGCTCACGCTTACTTGTCGCTGCCGCGGGCGAGCTTGGCGATGATGAAGCCGGCCGCGAAGGCGACGCCGAACGAAGCCAGCGGCCGTTCGCGCACGAGTTCGGCGGCGCTTTCGATCAGGTCGCGGCCCTTGTCCATGAGTGCATCGACCTGCTCGCGCGCGGCGCCGCCGGCATGTTCGGCGGCGGCGATGCCGGCCAGCGCGCTGTCGGCGAGGTCGGACTTCACATTGGCCTTGCCGAGCTTGAGCTCCTCGCCCGCGACGCCGGCGGCGCTGCGGATGGCTTCGCCTGCGTCGCTGGCGGCCTGCTTGAGGTGGGTGCCGGCCTGGCCGAGGTTGGTCTTGATGGCGTCGGTCGAAGTGGGGGTCATCGTGGTGTTCCTCCGTGCTGCATGGATGAACCGCTGAACGAGTCCAGGGTTCGAGCGGGCCGTCGACGTGCCGGGCGGTCCCGGCCCTCGGCGGCATTGATCGGATCGCGCCGCGGTGCGACGCGCATTCATGCCGATGGCAACGGCGCAGGATGCCCCGCGACGTTACTGCATCTGCAGATCGCCGCGACGATTGCCGCGCACGATTCGCAATACCAACTGTGCCGGAGCCCGCGTGAAGCTCGCGCGGAAACCCGGAAGATCGTCGAACTGACCGCTGGTGGCGGCCACGATGACGTCATCCTTGCGCAGATCGTTCTTTTCGGCGCGGCTGCCGCGGGCCACGCTTTCGACCACCACCCCGGAGAAACCGGACTGGCGCAGGCGTTCGGGCAGCTCGGCGAAGGTCGCGCCGCCCAGGCGCGGATCGAGTTCGGCGCCGGCGAGCGCCTTGGCCTGTTCGCGCAGGCTTGCGGTGAGCTGCAGCGGCTGGCCGTCGCGCAGCACTTCCAAGGCGATCTTGCTGCCGATCGCCTGCAGGCCTTCGAAATTGCGCAACGCGTCGCGGCCGTCGACGCGCTGGCCGTTGGCGGTCAGGATCACGTCGCCGGGCTTGAGGCCCGCGGCGGCCGCGGCGCTGCCGGCGAACACGCGCGAGACCAGAGCGCCGCGCGGTTCGCCGAGCTTGAGGCCGGCGGCGAGCTGCGGGGTCACGTCCTGCGATTCCAGGCCGAGGCTGCCGCGGCGCACGACGCCGTTGTTGGCGATCAGCTGGTCCTTGATGTTGCGCGCCAGGTTGGCCGGGATCGCGAAGCCCAGGCCGATGTTGCCGGCCATGCTGCCCTGCGGGTTGAAGCTGGCGGTGTTGATGCCGATCAGTTCGCCGTTGAGGTTGACCAGCGCGCCGCCCGAATTGCCCGGGTTGATCGAGGCGTCGGTCTGGATGAAGTTCTGGTAGCCCAGGCCGCGCAGGCCGCTGCGGCCGACCGCCGAGACGATGCCCGAGGTCACGGTCTGGCCGATGCCGAAGGGGTTGCCGACCGCGACCACGAAATCGCCGACCCGCAGCGCGTCCGAGTCGGCCAGGCTGATCGCGCTGAGGTTCTGCGCCGGCACCCGCATCAGGGCGATGTCGGTGTCGGGGTCGGAACCGACGAAGTCGGCCTTGATGGTGCGGCCGTCGGCCAAGGTCACCGAGACCTCGTCGGCGCCTTCGATGACGTGGTGGTTGGTCAGCACGTAGCCGTTCTTGGCGTCGATGATCACGCCCGAGCCCAGCGATTCGTTGATCCGCTCCTGTGGGATGTTCGGGAACATGCGGCGGAAGAACGGGTCGTTGGCGAAGGGGTTGCGGATGCGCACGGTCTGTTTGGTGTGCACGCTGACCACCGCCGGGGTGACCCGCTGCAGCATTGGCGCCAGCGACGGCACCGGCTGGCCGCCGACCGAGGCCGGCAACGCGCCCGCGGTCGGCAGCGGCAGGGCCGCGGCGGCCGGCGACGCCTGGGCCGGCGTTTGCAGCCCCTCGCGGATCGCGGTGGCGGCGAAGCCGCCGAAGGCGGCGGCGAGGGCAAGGGTCAGCAGGGTCGGCAAGGGGCGCATCGAGTCGCTGTTCCGGTCAACGGTGGAAGGGAAAGAGGGCAGAACCCAGATCGTGGCGCTGCCGCGGGCGATCAAGCCCGCGCGCCGGCAGGGGCGCCGGCAGGAGCTTGGACCGCGTCGGAGCGATCTCGTTCAGTGTCGCGGCCAGTGTCGGAGAATGCGAATAAATAGCCGATGAAGTACCCGCGCGTATCGTGTCGCCACGGCGTCCGCGCGGACGCCGCGCCGGGTCGCGCCGAAATTGGAATGCGTGACCGCGCCAACACCGACAAAGCGTGATAGCCATCAAAAAGCCGTTGACTTCCAGAAACACCGGGCGTAGCTTGAAGTCTCTGCGACGCCACAACATCTAGTGGTCGGCTTCGTGGAAGGAGCCCAAGCATAGGGGTTCAGCTTGGGTCGGTCGGTGCGTAGCCTTGATAGCGAGCGGGCGCATGACGGGAACAGGCGCGAACCGCAAAGACCAGCCAAATACCGCACGTGGCGCGTAATCAACGCGAACGCGTGCGTCGCCGTCGGCGGGGGGCTGGCGGCGGCTCCGAGACCCGGTTCCGGCCCGCCGGCGCCAGGCGGCAATAACCGCAACATCCCGCAACACGCTGTACACGCGCGACTCGATAGATACATGGATCAGCTGACGGCAGTAGAGCGAACGCAACGCCCCGGTTACCGATTCGACCCAGGTCTCGACGAAGACCCGTTCCACCCGCAACACGCACCACCTCAGACAGACACCGGCTTTAGATAAACCCCGGTTACCACGTACAAAAAGAAACCACCGATGGCGGGCGCAACCGAACGGCCCGCCGTCAAGATTCAGGAGACGAAACAGGCATGAGCACGGTGCGCCTCGAGGCGGTCAAGAACGCGGTGGCAGATAAAGACATCGCCCTGCAACCCGCGTCCCAGGATATCTGGGACAAGAAATACCGCCTCAAGACCAAGAGCGGCGAAGCGGTCGATAGCGATATCGACGCCACCTACCAGCGCGTCGCGCGCGCCCTGGCCGACGCCGAGCCCAGCGCCGAGAAGCAGCAGTACTGGTACGAGCGTTTCGTCTGGGCGCTGCGCCGCGGCGCCATCCCGGCCGGCCGCATCACCTCCAACGCCGGCGCGCTGGAGCACAAGCCCGCCACCTCGACGATCAACTGCACCGTCTCGGGCACCATCGAAGACTCGATGGACGGCATCCTCGAGAAGGTCCACGAAGCCGGCCTGACCCTCAAGGCGGGCTGCGGCATCGGCTACGAATTCAGCACCCTGCGTCCGCGCGGCGCCTTCGTCGCCGGCGCCGGCGCCTACACCTCCGGTCCGATGTCCTTCATGGATATCTACGACAAGATGTGTTTCACCGTGTCCTCGGCCGGCGGCCGCCGCGGCGCCCAGATGGGCACCTTCGACGTCAGCCACCCGGACGTGAAGGACTTCATCCGCGCCAAGCGCGAAGACGGCCGCCTGCGCCAGTTCAACCTGTCGCTGCTGATCACCGACGGCTTCATGGAGGCGGTCAAGACCGACGCCGACTGGCCGCTGGTGTTCCCGGTCAACATCAAGGAACAGGGCGACGTCGACCTGGAAGACCCGAACCAGGTCGTCTGGCGCGACTGGCCGACCACCCGCAACTACGTGGTCCGCGAGGACGGCTTGGTCGCGTGCAAGATTTACGGCCACATCCGCGCCCGCCACCTGTGGGACATGATCATGGTCTCGACGTACGACTACGCCGAGCCCGGGTTCATCCTGATCGACCGCGTCAACGAGATGAACAACAACTGGTGGTGCGAGACCATCCGCGCGACCAACCCCTGCGGCGAGCAACCGTTGCCGCCGTACGGCGCCTGCCTGCTGGGCTCGGTCAACCTGACCAAGTTCGTCCGCAACGCCTTCACCGATCGGGCCGAGTTCGATTGGGAGGAATACAAGGAAGTCGTGCGCGTGTTCACCCGCATGCTCGACAACGTGGTCGAGGTCAACGGCCTGCCGCTGGAACAGCAGCGCGCCGAGATCATGCGCAAGCGCCGCCACGGCATGGGCTTCCTCGGCCTGGGCAGCACCGTGACCATGCTGCGCATGAAGTACGGTTCGGCCGAGTCCTGCGAGTTCACCGACCGCATCGCCCGCGAAATGGCCGTGGCCGGTTGGGAAATGGGCCTGGCCCTGTCCAAGGAGAAGGGCCCGGCCCCGATCATGGAAGAGCGCTTCGCCGTCACCGCCGAGATGCTGCGCAAGCGCCCGGAGATGAAGGCCGACGGCTGGAAGATCGGCCAGGAGATCCCGGGCAAGGTCCTGCATGCCAAGTACTCGCGCTATATGCAGCGGGTGGCCGGCGTGGCCCCGGAGCTGGTCGAGGAACTGGCCGACATCGGCGCCCGCTTCACCCACCACAGCTCGATCGCCCCGACCGGCACCATTTCCCTGTCGCTGGCCAACAACGCCTCCAACGGCATCGAGCCCTCGTTCGCCCACCACTACAGCCGCAACGTCATCCGCGAAGGCAAGAAGTCCAAGGAAAAGGTCGACGTCTATTCCTTCGAGCTGCTGGCCTACCGCGAGCTGATCAACGCCAAGGCGATGCCGTTCAGCGAGGAAGCCGAGGCCAAGCTGCCCGACTACTTCATTTCTGCCGACGACATCACCCCGAAGGAGCACGTCGACGTCCAGGCGGCCGCGCAGAAGTGGGTCGACAGCTCGATTTCCAAGACCGCGAACGTCCCCACGGACTACCCGTACGAGGACTTCAAGGACATCTACCGCTACGCCCACGAGCAGGGCCTCAAGGGCTGCACCACCTTCCGCTTCAACCCGGCCGCCTTCCAGGGCGTGCTGGTCAAGGAAGCCGACCTGGAAAACACCACCTACCGCTTCGAGCTCGAAGACGGCAGCGTGCTGGAGGTCAAGGGCAACGAGCAGATCGAGTATGACGGCGAGATGCACACCGCCGCGAACCTGTTCGACGCGCTCAAGGAAGGCTATTACGGCAAGTTCTGATCGGCGCACTTGAGCGCCCGCCCGGTCCGCCGGGCGCGCGCGGCAAGTCAGTACGATCACGCAGTACGGGCACGGCGGCCGTTACGCCGGACGCGGAATTCAGGCCGATTCCGTGTTCATCCGCCAGGTTTTGCCGCGACGGCCTCGGGCGCTGAAGACCGACCCCTGTCTACGCCCGCGCAGCAGGTATAGCATCGCTCCGGCAAGACCCCGATTACACGTACCGCGTACGTACCGCCCATTAGAAAAAACGCCCACGAGGAGGGCACCATGAGCAACGGTAATGGAGTGACGGCGACCCTGACCCAGGCCGCCGAGAACGTCAAAGAAACGGCGTCCAACATCGGCAGCGCCATCGCCAACCGCGCCGAGGAAGCCGTGGCTTCGGTCAAGAAGACCGCGACCAAGGCCCGCAAGGCCGCCAAGAAGGCCGTCGGTACGGCCAAGAAGAAGCTCGCGACCGCCAGCGCCAAGGCCAAGAAGGAAGCGACCGCGCTGAAGGCCAAGGCCACCGGCAAGAAGCCGGCCAAGAAGGCTGCGAAGAAGGCCGCCAAGAAAGCGACCAAGAAAGCCACGGCCAAGAAAGCCGTGAAGAAGGCCGCAAAGAAGGCGACCAAGGCGGTCAAGAAGGTAGCGAAGAAGGCGGCCAAGGCCGTCAAGAAGGCGACCGCCAAGAAGGCTCCGGCGAAGAAGGCCGCGGCCAAGAAGGCGCCGGCCAAGAAAGCTGCAGTGAAGAAGGCCGCCAAGAAGGCTGCGGTAAAGAAGACCGCGAAGAAGGCGCCGGCGAAGAAGGCCGCCAAGAAAGCCGCGAAGAAGCGTTGATCGATAGGCGCCTCGCGTTTCCGCCCTCTCCCGCGCCGCGGGAGAGGGTCGGGGCGACGGCCGCCGGCCGGAACCGTCCGGTCCCCTAAGTATCCGCGTCACCCGTTCAGCGCCACCACACAAGAACAAGCACGAAGCACCAGGAGTCGGGCCCATGGCCGTCAAGATCGAAAAGAAAATCAAGGGCTACAGCGTCGTCAGCCTGGAAGACAAGACCAAGGAAGCCGCGAAGGCCTCCGCAGCCAGCGCCGCCGCGGCCGCCAAGGCCGACGAACTGCCGGTCGCCGACGTCATCCAGATGCACGAGCGCATCGAGCGCCCCGAGATCCTGATCGGCTCCACCTACAAGATCAAATCGCCGCTGTTCGAGCACGCCTTGTACGTCACCATCAACGACATCGTCCTCAACGCCGGCACCGAGCACGAGTCGCGCCGTCCCTTCGAGATCTTCATCAACTCGAAGAACATGGACCACTTCCAGTGGATCGTCGCGCTGACCCGCATCATGTCCGCCGTGTTCCGCAAGGGCGGCGACGTGACCTTCCTGGTCGACGAAATGAAGGCCGTGTTCGACCCGCGCGGCGGTTATTTCAAGGCCGGCGGCGTCTACATGCCGTCTCTGGTCGCTGAGATGGGCGCCATCGTCGAGGACCACCTCAAGTCGATCGGCATGATCCACGACCCGGAAATGAGCGACGCCCAGCGCGCCCTCATCGCCGAAAAGCGCGCCGCCTACGAGCAGCGCGGCTCAAAAAAAAACTCTGACGTAATCCCGGCCGCCGCATCCGCGGCCGTCGAGTCGCGCAGCGAAGACGTCGCCGTGACCGGCGAAGGCGCCTCCTTCCCGCCGACCGCGACCCTGTGCCACAAGTGCAGCACCAAGGCTCTGGTCCTGATGGACGGCTGCGCGACCTGCTTGAATTGTGGGTATTCGAAGTGCGGGTGAGGGTGGCCTGGCTCGCGACGAAGTGCATCTGATATGCGCGAGCCTTAAGCCGCTGTGGGGACCCAGAAGTCGCTAATACGGTTGCCTAGAAGTTGCCAGTACCTGTGGGGCTCTCCGGAGCCCCACTCTTTTTTGACGAACTGCTTCTGCCTAAAGCGGACTACGGTGGCTACGAAAGATTGGGTTCAGTGCACCCAAGCGTTGGGTGGTCGCTGTCTCCGGAACGTCTCAACGACGGAGACTTGCCTGGGGCACACTTAGCAACGGGGTATCCGGTGAATGTCGCGCAGAGCCTGGAGCCAGTTCGGCATCGCATACATAAGCATGTTCTGAACCGGGAAACAGGGGCAGTAAAAGGGCAGTGCGACTACGGGAACGGACCGTCAATGCGAGAGATCAATCCACGCCGCGCTGCACGGCTATTTGCGCGATACCTGTAATCAAGCACGGATACCTTTGGCAAGCAGCGCCGCCTCGCAGCCGCCTGCAATATCTTGCGCACTCGTCACACCGCCGCTGTACGGCAGGCGGCGGTGTATGAGTTGAGCCAAGAATGGATTCAATCGCAGTCAACAAGGAGAGTCAGCAGTGATCAGCGACACGATGAAGATATCGTTTGGCATGGCCATCAGCGCCATCAGCGCACTTGCAACACCCGCACAGGCCGCATCGCTGGACCCCACGTTCGGTTCGGCAGGCATCACCTCCACCGCATTCGGCAACTACAGCGCTGCCGCCCGGGTGGTCATCCAGCCGGACGGACGGATCGTCACCGCCGGCCAGACCGCCCTCGGCGAGTTCGCACTCGCGCGTTATACGACCAGTGGTGCGCTGGATACGAGCTTCAATGGCACCGGCAAGGTCACCACCACGCCATCGGGTAGCTGCCCGGGACAGGCGCGCGCACTCGCCCTGCAGGCGGACGGCAAGATCGTCGTTGCGGGTACCTCGTGTCCGAACTTCACGTCCACCCGCAACTTCACCGTCTATCGCTACAACACGGATGGTTCGCTGGACACCACTTTCGGCAGCTCGGGCAAGGCGACCGTCAATTTCTACGCGGGCGCTTCGGAAGCCAACGCCGTTGCCGTACAGGGCAGCTCGATCTGGGTTGCGGGCTATGCCGGTTCCGGCTTTGCGCTGGCGCGTCTTACCAGCGGCGGGACCTTGGATTACAGCTTCGGCAGCGGTTCCGGCACCGTCACCTCGACGGTGGGTACCAGCTCTGCCTTCGCCAACAGCCTGGTCGTCCAGGCGGATGGCAAACCCGTGTTGGCCGGCTACGCGTCGAGCGGCGGCACCGTCTTCGCGTTGACGCGGTACACCACGAATGGCGCGCTGGACACTACGTTCGGCACCGGCGGTAAAGTCCTGACCAATGTGGACGGCACTTCCACCGGCAACTCCGCCATCGCCACTTCGCTGGCGATTCAAAGCAATGGCAACATCGTCGCTGCTGGTTACGCGAAAAGCACGAGCGCCGGCTACTACCGATTTGCTGCCGTTCGTTACACGAGCACCGGCGCGCTGGACAGCTACTTTGGATCCGGCACCGGCAAGGTCCTTACCGCTATCGGCAGCGGCGATGCGATCGGCAGCGATGTCGCCATCGACGCCAACGGGGGAATCATTGTCGGCGGCTACTCCAAGGCGGGCAGCTACCGCCAGTTGACCTTGAATCGTTACGACCCGTACGGCAACCAGGACACCGGCTTCGGGCCCGTCGCCACCAGCGTCGGCAGCGCGAATGCCGCTGTTCAAGGGCTCGCCCTGCAAGGCGACGGCAAAATCGTAGTAGCGGGCTATGGCAACTCGCCAGCGACCTTCGCCGTTGCGCGTTATCAATAAGCGGCCGCTCGAGATTGCCAGCTTCGACGGCAGCATGAGGAACGGTCCCTCTCGCCCGGTGCGGGGAGAGGGGTCTTCCCGGGAAAACCTATATCTGTGTGTGCGCCCCCGAAGGCGCTAGTTGGGCGTACGGCCGTTGTTGGTAACCAGATGGGGCTCTGTGGAGCCCCATTTCCTTTTCCGGCACACGGCTTGCGGCCGAGAGCAGCTTCGCAAGTCCCGGTTTGTCCCGCCATGTCGAAGGCATCATTCGGCAACCGAAGTCGATTCCGGATTGCTCAGATCCCCATAGGCTGGAGCGTGGCTAAGGCGTACCGCAGAACCGACGGTGCCTGTCTTCCTAGCCTCCTCATTTCCGGGGTGAGAGAAGCGGGTGCGTCGGTCCAGCGACGTATCATGGCCGTTACGCAGCGGGGCATTGGCCAACCAGGGCCGCCCACGACCCTGAGTGGACATAATGCGAAATCTCGTATTCCCTCCAGCAATGATCCTCTCGACGCTAGTTCGCTCCCTGGAAATCGACCCGGCCTCGCATCCCCGGGGACAGCCGCATATCAGCTCGGCCAGCGGCCTGACGATCGTGGGCGATTGGTTCTACATCGTCGCCGACGACGAGCATCACCTGGTCGCGTTGCGAAGCGCCGATGTAGAGGCCGGAGCGTTGCGGATGTTGCCGCTGCTGGACGCGCCGCTGCCGACGGATCCCGCGGAGCGGAAGCGCCATAAGAGAGACCTGGAGGCGCTCTTCCATGTGCCGGGGGACGAGGGCCGTGCGCCGATGTTGATTGCCTGGGGCTCCGGTTCGCGCGCGCAACGCGACTTCGCCTATGTCGTCGGCCTTGCCGCGAGCGGCAGCGTTGAGGGCGCCGTGCGAGCGGTTTCCCTGGCGCGACTGCATGAGGTGCTGCGCCGTCATGTCGGAGAGTTGAACATCGAGGCCGGGCTGGTGCAGGGCGATGACTTGTGCTTGTTCAGCCGGGCGAACCGGAGCGCGCCGGTGAACGGATGCTTTCGCCTCGACCTGGGCCTGGCGATCGATTTTCTACTGGCCGATGAGGGCGCGGCAGAGGTGCCGCCGGTGCGTTTTGCCGAACTCGATCTGGGCCGGATAGGCGAGGTACCTATCGGCATTACCGATGCGACTCCTCTCAAGGACGGCGGCTGGTTGCTCAGCGCCGTGGCGGAAAATACCTCGAATGCCTACGACGACGGTCGATGCGCCGGGGCCGTGTTGGTGGCCTGCGAGCCGAGCGGCAAGGTGGCGTGGACGGGCCAGTTGGACGGCGGCTTCAAGGTGGAGGGAATCGCTTTCGACGAACAAGGCAGGCTCTGGCTGACGACCGATGCCGACGACCCCGGCGTGCCATCAGGGCTCCGCCGTCTGCGATGGCCTCCACCCGGGTACCCTGCGCAGGCGCGGTAGCCATTGATGGGCGAGGTCGCAGCCGCCTGGCGGGATCGCGCTATCCGTGGCTCGATGCTTCTCGCCAAGTCGCGCGAGTCCAAGCTGTACTGGGTTTCGTCGCTCGCCATCGTCAACTACCACGTCGGCGTTTTCCTGCTCGGGGCCGTGGCGGTCGGGTTTTTCCTGTTGCCGAAGCTTGCCAGTAGCGTCTGACGGATCAGTGTCGATGCCGTGGCCGCGCACCAGTGGGAGATTCATGGTGCAGTCCGCTGCTGACGCGGTCATAGGGCCAATTTCGAACTGCCGGCTCCCCGCACCGAAACAGTCACAAACGCCGGAGACTGCCGCGAGGTAGCCTGTCCCCATGGATTCCCTGATCGCCGCCTCCGCACGCGCACTCGCCGCCGGCGATGCGCTAGGTGCGCTCAAGCGGGTCGCGCTGCGCGACGATCCGCCGGCCTTGGCCTTGCGCGGCATCGCCATGGCTCAGCTCGGGGATCATCCGCGCGCCCGCGAGCTGTTGCGGCGTGCGGTGCGCGGTTTCGGCAGTCACGAGGAATTGGCGCGGGCGCGTTGCGTCGTGGCCGAGGCCGAGGTGGCGCTGGCGATGCGCGATCTCGGCGGTTCGCCGCGGGCCTTGACCGCCGCGGCGGCGACCTTGGAGGCGCGGGCCGATCGCGCCAATGCGCTGCAGGCGTGGTTGATCGCGGCGCGCCGTTTGTTGTTGCTCGGTCGGCTCGATGAGGCCGCGGCTGCGTTGGCGAAGCTCGATGCGCAGCCTTTGCCGGCGTCGCTTACGGCGATGGCCGAGCTGACTTCCGCCGAGTTGTCGCTACGTTCGTTGCATACCGAGGTCGCGCGCGCGGCGCTCGATCGCGCGCAGGCGGCCGCAGCTCGCGCCGGCGTGCCGGCGTTGTCGGCCGAGGTGGCCGAGGCGCGGCGGGCGCTCGACCGTCCCGCCGCTCGCCGGCTTTCCGCCGATGGCGAGCAGGCGCTGCGCCTCGACGAAGTGGCCGCGCTGATGGACTCGGATGCGCTGGTGGTCGACGCTTGCCGTCGCGGCATTCGTGCCGGCGGGTCGTGGCAAGCGCTGACGCGGCGGCCGGTGTTGTTCGCCTTGGCGCTCGCGCTCGCTGAGGCCTGGCCGGGCGATGTCGAGCGGGAAGTCCTGATCGAGCGTGCATTCCGCACGCGCCGTCCCGACGAGACCCACCGCGCGCGGCTGCGTGTCGAGATCGGCCGCTTGCGTTCGCTGATCGGCCGCTTCGCGCAGATCGAGGCGAGCGCGCGCGGCTTCGTCCTCAAGCCGCACGAGGGGCGCGCCGTCGTCGTGCTGGCGCCGCCGATCGACGGCGAGCAGGCCTCGCTGGTGGCGCTGCTTTCCGATGGCGCGGCCTGGTCGACTTCGGCCCTGTCGCTGGCGCTGGGCGCCAGTCAGCGCACCGTCCAGCGTGCGCTGGCCGAGCTCGAAGCCGCCGGACGGGTGCGTTCGATCGGCCGCGCGCGGGCGCAACGTTGGTTGGCGCCGCCCTTGGCGGGATTCACGACGATCTTGTTACTCCCGGCCGCGCTGCCGATTGAATAGAGTCGTTTCCAGGCGCCGACCCGACTTGCGCCACGAGGAGCCAGCGATGAGCAGCAACGCAAACAAACCAGGCAGCCGCCCGGCCACCACGCGTGCAGCGCAGGTCGTGCGCGAGTACGGGCCGTTCGGCGGCACCGAGCGGGTAGGCGGCGTGACCTACGACGGCCGCCGGGTATGGGCCGCGACCGGGGCCAAGTTGGTCGCTTTCGACCCGGCCAGCGGCGAGCCCATGGACTCGCTCGACGTCGCCTGCGATGCAGGCACGGCCTTCGATGGCACCTACCTGTACCAGATCGCCGAGGCCCGCATCGACAAGATCGAGCCCGCCACGGGCAAGGTGGTGGCCTCGATTCCGGCGCCGGGCAACGGCGGCGATTCGGGGCTCACCTGGGCCGAGGGCAGCCTGTGGGTGGGCCAGTACCGCGATCGCAAGATCCACCAGGTCGACCCGCAAACCGGTGCGGTGATTCGTTCGATCGAGTCCAATCGCTTCGTCACCGGCGTGACCTGGGTCGACGGCGAGCTGTGGCATGCCACCTGGGAAGGCGACGACAGTGAGCTTCGCCGCATCGACCCCGCCGACGGCACGGTGCTGGAGTGCCTGGAGCTGCCGCCGGGCGTCAACGTCAGCGGGCTCGAGTCCGATGGCGCAGACCTGTTCTATTGCGGCGGCGGAGGCAGCGGAAAAGTCCGCGCCGTGCGACGTCCGGGACGCGCCGCGGCCTGATCGCAGGCCGCTCGTCCGCCGTCGCGACAGGCGGCGGACAGCGAAGCGACATCGCTCGCTTGGCCTGTCTCGAGCACGGGGCAGCGTCCGAGCTCTTCAGCCGACGCCGAAGCGAAGCTTGCCGACGAACTCAGCGCACAGGCCGAACACGCCTGTGCCGATGGATGCGTTCGCCTCGACGATCGAGTACCCGACGCAACCGCCACGCCTCGCGGGGTGAGCGGTGCGTTGATCGAAATCCACGCCATTTCAACATCATTCGGCTCATCGAGCCTGGGAGCACGCCATGAACACCGTCACTGCCGAATTGAATGCCCTCCATCACCCCGTCGTATCCAGGGATCGCTGGACGGCCGAACGCATGAAGTTGCTGGCGCGCGAGAAAGAACTGACGCGCCTCGGCGACGAGATCGCCGTCGCGCGACGCGCGCTGCCCTGGGTGCGCGTCGACAAGGACTATGTCTTCGACACCTTGCAAGGCCCGCGCAGCCTCGCCGAACTGTTCGACGGCCGCCGTCAGTTGTTGGTGCAGCACTTCATGTTCGCGCCGGGTTGGGAGCAGGGCTGCAAGAGCTGTTCCTACATGGCCGACCATAACGACGGCGCCAATCCGCATCTGGCACAGCGCGACGTCAGCCTGGTGGTCGTCTCGCGCGCGCCGCTGGCCGATATCGAACGCTTCCGTCAGCGCATGGGCTGGAAATTTTCCTGGGTGTCGTCGCACGGCAACGACTTCAATCATGATTTCGGCGTCAGCTTCACCGCCGAGGAAGTCGCAAGCGGCGAGGTGCCCTACAACTACGCCGTGCAAGCGTTCCCGCACGTGGAAGCGCCCGGCGTTAGCGTGTTCTACAAGGACGAGGCGGGCGAGGTCTTCCATACTTATTCCCGGTTCGGGCGCGGCGTGGAGGTGATGATGGGCGCCTATCCGCTGATCGATCTCACGCCCAAGGGCCGCAACGAAGAGGCGTTGAGCTATCCGATGGAATGGGTGCGGCACCACGACCGCTATGAGCCTGCATCCGCGGCAACGCCGACGGCCGCGCCCGGTTCGTGCTGCCGGACGCACGACTGAACCCGCCGGACTGAGCCCGCCGATCTGGTTTCGAGGAAGGCGTCATGGCGAGTCTGTGGCCGTGGATGGTGATCGCCGGGCTCGGCGCCCTGCACGGGTTGAGCCCGGCGACCGGTTGGATGTTCGCCGCCGCTTGCGGCGTGCGCGACAGGACCCAGGTCTGGCGCGCGCTGTTGCCCATCGCGATCGGCCACGTGCTGTCGATCGCGATCGTGGCCTATGCGTTCGCGCAGGGGCTGCAGATGGATCGTGCGCAAGTCCAGGGCGTCGCCGGCGCCCTGCTGCTGTGCGTGGCCTCGTACCGGTGGCTGCGCGGCGCCCGACAGCGCGCGCCGCGCGACGTGCGTGTTGGTGGCGCCGGCATCGCGCTCTGGTCGTTCCTGATGGCGACCATGCACGGCAGCGGCTTGATGCTGGTGCCGGCCTTGGTGCCGATGTGTTTGTCCGGCAGTCCGGCGCGTGAGATCACCGCCTCGGGTTCGATGATTCTTGCGCTCGCCGCCGTCGCGGTGCACATGGCCGCGACCCTGGCCACCACCGGCGTCATCGCCGCTGCGGTGTCGNTTGCCGCGCAGGCCCATCGTCTGAGCGGAGCGGCGGCCAGCCGGGCCTGGTCCGCAGTCCTGGCCATCACCGGCGTGCTGTTGATCGTGTTGCGCTGATTCGGGCATACGCGCTGCAGCTTTCCCGGCAACTGCTGCGCAGCGCTGATTTCACAACGCGACGGCCTCTGCGTTTCTACCGAGCGAGCCCGTGTCGTCGCGCGACTCCGTATTCCAATCCCTCGATGATGGGACGGTGCGACGGCGGCCGCTTCGGATCGCTGCGCACCGTGAGAGCGATGTGCCCTGTGCGGCATCCGGTTTCGATCGCCGATTCCACGCCCCGACAGGTAGCCATCATGAGCAGAATCATCTACACCGGTGCGCCGAACTATCCGCGCTGGAGCACCAACCAGCCGATTTTTCTCGGCGCGCAGTACCAGGCCGGACCGGTAGCGGTCCGCCAGATCGCCAACTTCGGCGCATCGGCGGTGGCCGCAATCCTCGGACCCGATCTGATCATGCCGGGGCAGCAGGGCAACAACGTGCCGACCGCCGGCGGTGCGCCGTGGGATCAGTTATTGGCCGGCGGGCCGCCGCTGACCTTCACCCAGGACAACGTTAACACCTGGATCCGCGGACACATGATCAACGGGCGTTGGGGCGGCCCGGGCAATACTTGGCAGAACCTGGTGCCGCTCACGACCGGGGCGAACGCCAACCACGCGACGGTCGAGGCCTATATGGACGCCTTCCTCGCCGCGAGTTACGCCTACGAGACCGGCGGTCAACGCGACGCCTGGTACGGCCTCTACTACTGCGTGCAAAGCTCGGTGAATCCGTTCTCGGATGCGACCACGACCAACAACCAGAACCTGTATTCCTATGCGCCCGAGTTCATCCGCATCCTTTGGCGCGCGGTGAGGATTCTGAAACCGGTCAACGTATCGACCGCGACGGCCGCGGCGAACATCGGTGCTTATCCGATGAATGCCGTGGCGGCTTTCCCGGCGGGTTTCGCGGTGCCGCCGCTGCCGAACGCGATGAACGGCACGGCGACGCTGCCTCCCGGCAATGCCGCCGGCGGCGCGGTGCTTGGCGCGGTGCCGGGCAACTTCCCCGCCGCGCAAGGGAACGGTTTCGACGGCGGCATCGAAGTCCACCAGAACTGAGTCGGTCGGCGTGCGAGGGCGGCGGCCACTCCGCTTTCCTGCGAAGGCGATCTCGTGAACGCAAAGCGCAGCCGAATCAGGACATCGCGTCCGATGCGGTGCGTATCCGGGCAGGCCATCGCCTCGCGACGGCCTTGCGTCCATCTGCGAGGGCTTGAAGCGATCTGCGCTGCGGACAGTCGCCCAACGTGGGAGTAACGTGTCGGTTGCGTATCCGGGTCCGATGCCCCGGGGCCATGACCGACAGGAAGCCCTCATGAGCAGGATCGTCTACACCGGTGCGCCCAACAACCCGCGTTGGAGCACCAACCAGCCCATCTTCGTCGCGACGCAATATCGGACCGGGCCGGTCGCGATCCGCCAAGCCGCGACTTTCGGCGCCACGTCGGCCACGGCCGTGCTCGGCCCCGATCTGATCATGCCCGGGCAGCAGGGCAACAACGTGCCGACCGCGGGCGGAGCGCCCTGGGACCAGTTGCTGGCCGGCGGGCCGCCGCTGACGTTTACCCAGGACAACCTCAACACTTGGATCCGCGCGCACATGCTCAACGGGCGCTGGGGCGGTGCCGGCAATAGTTGGCAGAACCTCGTGCCGCTGACTGCGCTGGCGCACGCGAATAAGGCGAGCGTCGAAGCCTATATGGACGCCTTTCTTGCCGCGAGTTATCACTACGAAGTCGGCGGCCAGCGCGACGCCTGGTACTGCCTCTATTGCTGCGTGCAGAGCTCGGCGAATCCGTTCTCGGATGCGGCTACGACCAACACGCAGAACCTGTATTCCTACGCGCCCCAATTCATTCGCATCCTCTGGCGCGCGGTGAGAATTTTGAAACCGGTCAACGTATCGACCGCGACGGCCGCAGCGAATCTCGGTACTTACCCGATGAGCGCGGTCGCGGCCTTTCCGGCGGGTTTCGTGGTGCCGTCACTGCCGAGCGCGATGAACGGCAAGGCGGCGCTGCCGCCGGGCAAGGTCGCCGGTGGTGCCGTGCTCGGCGCGCTCCCGGGCAACGTCCCGCCCGCGCAAGCGAACGGCTTCGATGGCGAGATCGAGATCCACCAGGCCTGAGCGAGCACGGTCGTCCGCGTAGACAGCGCCGCTGCAGCCCCTGCGTGGCGGTAATGACTCGGGCGGTGCGTTGTGTTGCAAAGGCTTCGCAACAACGATAGCGGAAACGAGCCGCGCACCGCGCGGGGCATCAAGGCGCGACTGGAATGCGCGCCCCTGGGTCAGATCCGGCCGGGCTTGGCCCGCGCCCGTTTCACTTCTTCTTTTTCTTCTTCGCCTTCGCCTTGCCTTTAGCCTTGGCCTTCTTCTGCGCTGCCTGTTTGGCGCGCACGCTTTCGATCTCCGCCGGCAGCTCGCGCTGCAGCAGGGAGAGAAACTCCGTTACCGGCTTGCTGTCGATCGGCTTGCCGTCCAGCGTGGTCGCGGTGACCCGGGTGGTGGTGCGCTTGATCGTGTCCGACAACAGCACCGACTTGGTCAGCGCCATGAACGCGACCCCGCGATAACGCAGGCTGTAGAGATCCATGATCTGCGCCCGGCCTTCGTACTCGACGCCGTGCGTGCGTACCGCGATCTGGCCGAGCGCGTTCCAGGTGTCGAGCTTGTCGGCCTCGATCAGGAACTCGCCGGGCGTGACGCTCGGCGGCAGCGGCGCTTCGATCGGCAGGGTCTTCTCGGGTGTGCGTTCATTCGGACCGGTGCGGCATCCGCCGAGCAGCAGCGCGAGCAGGCACAGGCAGGCGAGTTTTCTGGTCACGGCGTGGCATCCATCGAAGCAGACATCTGGTTTGCGCCTCCGTCAGTGAACGCAGGCCGAAGGCGGGCGGCGGCGCCTCCGGCGGGAAGCGAGGCGGCGACGATGCGAGCCTAATCGATCGACGAGCGGCATGTTTATGGCATGCGTTCGCGAATCCGGGGCAGTCGTCCGAGAGCGGGTCCGGCATCTCCGCCGGGGCGGTCATCCGAGAGCGGGTTCGGCATCTCTGCCGACCCAGGAGCGGCTGCTATGATCCGCGCGGGGATGCGGGGGCATCGGACGCCGAATACAGGCGTGAGTCCGCCGCGACATGGCCGACCCCGGGCCGAATCTTCGAACGAGGGACTGTATGAGCAAGGACGTTCTGTTTTCCTTGGTGTGGTTCGTCGCCGCGACGGCGTCGCCGTTTGCGATGGCGCAGCAGGTTGCTGAGACGGAGAGCCGATCGGCAGCTGTGGCCGCCGCCGAGGCAGCGGCCGAAGCCGCCGAAGCCGCGAGGGCCCACGCGACCGCGGCTGCCGACGCCAGCAACGCTTTGGCGTCGCGCCGCACTGTGCCGAAGTTGAACATCCGCTGGGACTGCGGCGAATGCGAGCACAACGACAAGGTGCCTCCGCTGATCGAGCAGGCCTACGTCGAACAAGCGAACGAGCGTTGGCTGAACGTATCGGAGACCGACGTGGCCGACGTCGCGATCATCGATATCCGCCAGCGCCCGCCCGGCGTGCGGGTGATGTTCGGGATCATGGCCGGCCGCGATCGGCTCGGCCTGCGCGTGCGCCATGCAGGCAAGGAGTTCGAAGTCTCCGACACCTCATCCAACATCGTCATGGGCCTAAACCATCTGTCGGCCTCGGTCGGCAAGAGCGTGTTCGAGGAGCTGGCGGCGGCGACGGAGAAGTAAATCCCGCCGCGACCCTTCCGATCATGATGATCGGCTATCGATGAATCGAACGAACGAAGAGCTCCCGCGGGAGCCCTTCGTTTTGCCGAGGGGCCTGCGGCGCCCTGCGCGTCGTCGACTAGTCGGCGCTCGGCGCGTCGGCCGAATGCTCGACGGCCGTCCGATCAATGCCCGGTTTCGAACACGCCGGCGCCGATCAGTTCGCGCACGATGGATTCGATCGCCTGTTGGCCTTTGACCGAGTTGCCGGCTTCGTCGAGCGGCGGGGCGAAGGTGGCGATGGCGAACTTGCCGGGCGCGACTGCGACGATGCCGCCGCCGACCCCGGACTTGGCCGGCAGGCCGACGTTCCAGGTCCAGGCGCCGGTGGTTTCGTACAGGCCGGTGGTCGACATCACCGCGAGCGTCCGCTCGGCGGTGTCGGAGCCGACGATGCGCTTGCCGGTGACCGGGTTGCTGCCGCCGTTGGCCAGGGTCGCGCCCATCACCGCCAGGTCCTTGGCGGTGACGTTGATCGAGCACTGGCGGGTGTAGAGGTCGAGCGCGACTTCCGGATCGCCGTCGAGCGTGCCGTAGCCTTTCAGCAGGCGCGCGATCGCGCGGTTGTGTTCGTTGCTGCCGGCTTCGGATTCATAGACGACTTGGTTGAGGCTGAGCGTGCGGCCGGCGTAGTCGTTCATCAGCTGCGAGATCGTCGCCCAGCGCGCCGCCGGTTCAGCCGGTTCGATCCAACTGTCGATGGCGATCGCGCCGGCGTTGACCAAGGGGTTCATCGCCGGCTTGGTCTGGGCGTGCGCTTCCAGCGCCAGGATGGAGTTGAACGGCATGCCGGTCTGGTTGACGCCGATCTTGTCTTCGAGCCACTGCTCGCCTTTCTTCTCGATCACCCAGGAGGCAGCGAAGGGCTTGGAGACCGATTCGATGGCGAATTCGACGCCGGCGTCGCCGATCGTGTAGACCTTGCCTTGCACCGTGACCACCGCGATGCCGAACAGGCCCGAGGGCACTTCGGCCAGGGCCGGGATGTAGTCGGCGTTCTTGCCCGCGGTGTTGTCCTTGGCCGCGGCATAGGCCTTATCGACCGCGGCTTTGATCCGCGCCTGCGACGGAATATCGGTCGCCGCCTGTGCCGACCACGGCCCGATCAGCAAGGCCAGCGCGCAGACGAGCGCGGTGCGGGTACGACGGGCGCGCGGTGCGGGGCGAGCGTAAGCGGTCATGCGGCTTCCTTGGGCTGAGCGATCGGAACGCGGCGACGCGGAGCCGGTGGCTCGGTCGGCACGTAGGCAGTGCGGGAGGGCGCGCCTCGCGCTTGCGGGCACGAGCCGGGGCCGCGCGGGCTGGGCACAGGGTAGTCGAACGGATCGGCCGCCGCGCGCTCGCCCACGCTAAGGCCGCTGCGTGTGGCCGCAGCGTGCCCGCCGCCGCGACGACGACCCGGCCCGGTCAGCGGGCCGGACCACACGGAAAGGAGAGCTGTCGCCTAGGCGACCGCTGCAGCCACGGTGTCCTGCTCGGGCGTGGACAGCATTTCCTTTTCGTAGCGTTGCATCAGCCGGTACAAGCGCTCGGCGGTGTCGACGATCTGCGCATCGGTGTACGGTGGCGGCAGCGCCGGGATCGGCGTCGGGAAGCGGGCATCGGTGACCAGCAGATTGGTCAGCTCGCAGCCGTCGTGTTCGAGATCGTAAAGCTCCCATTGATCGGCTTCGACACCGCTCGGGTCCCAATAGCGCGCCAGCTTCCACTCGCCCGAGCGCACGCAACGCACATGGTTGGGCTGGCGCACCGGCCCTGGGGCGAGCTGCGGCACCGGTCCGTTGTAGGGCAGCGGGCTGCTGCCGTCGCGTACCACCTCGACCATCTCGAGGAAGGTCTTGAACTCGCGGTCGGAATGCAGCTGATGCGGGTCGAGATGGCCGCGCAGGCGTTCGGTGATCTCGTCGTCGGTGGCGAACAGGATGCCTTCGCGCGGACGGCCGTCGGGCTCCTTCGGCACGGTTTCGCGGCCGTGGATCACCGCGCTCAGGTCGACCCCGGGGAACGGCGGCACCGGGCGCGTCTCGCGCAGGGTTTCGCGGATCTTCGCGACTTCTTCCTCGCCCACACCGGCCAGGCCGAGCAGGGTCGGCACGATGTCGACGTGGCTGGTCAGCGCATCGATCTGGCGCATGTCGGCCTGCGCATTGACCCGCGGCGAGTGGATCACCACCGGCACGTGCAGGGCTTCCTGATAGGCCGTATGCCATTTCTCGATCATGTAGCCGTGCGCGGCGCCGTACTCGCCATGGTCGGCCAGGAACACGACGATGGTGTTCTCGCGCTGTCCGGATTCGTCGAGCGCATCGAGTACCCGCTTGATGTGTCCGTCGACCAGGTGTTGCAGCCAAGCGTAGTACTGAACGAAGCGCAACGCGGCCTGTTCGGGGTCGCGGGTCAGCTGGAACGGAATGCCCGCGGCGAGTGCGGCGTTGACCGCGTCGAGGCCGGCCTGGTCCTGCGCGGCGAGCCCGCTCTTGGCGGCGAGGGCCAGCCCCATCTTGTAGGCGTAGTCGAACTGGCAGCTCGGCTTGTTGAGCAGCGCCTCGTCCATGCTCGGCGGCACGTTCGCATTGTCCTGCGGAAAGCCCTGCGGGTTGAGCTCGAACTGCAGGCTGCCGGCGGTCGGCGGGTTGCTGCGCGTGCCTTGCGCCGGCACCGGCAGCGGGCCGAGCGGCGGCGCGTTCGGGTCGAGCCCGCGCGGCAAACCCGGGTAGGTGGCGATGTCGTGCGGATTGGCGAACGAGGCGACCGCGAGCCAGGGCTTCGGATCGGTGCTCGGATCGGGCGATAGCGGATGGCTTTGATCGTGTTGCGCGAGTTTGCGGTTGTACGGCAGGCCCAGTCCCTGGCCGCGCAGGAAGCCGCAGACCAGGTCGCAGAAGCCGATGTCGCGGTAGGCGCCGAGGTTGTTGATGCTGGAACCGTGCGGCTCCGGCCAGGACAACTCCCAGTCGTCGAATCCGTACTCCTGCAGGCTGTGGCCGGGCGGATTGCTGACGTGCCACTTGCCGAAGTAATGGGTCTTGTAGCCGGCGCCGCGGAACCAGTGGCCGAGCGTCGGAATGCCGTCGGCGGCGAGCCAGGGAAACGCGGCGGCATCGCCGTTCTTGAACAAACCGTCGGTCTGGGTCACGCCGGTGCGCGCGCCGTATTGTCCGGTCATCAGCGCGGTGCGGCTGGGAATGCAGGCCGAGGACGCGATGGTGTGGCGGCGCAACACCACCGAGTGCTGGCGCAGCGACCACAGCCCGGGAAAGAATTCGCGATAGGCGTTGTCGGCTTCGGGTTCGCCCTGGAAGCCCACGATCTCCTTCAGGCCCGGCGCGAAGCCGCCATCGGGGCCATAAGCGAAGCGCGGGAAGCGCAACTGGTCGACCAGAATGACGAGCAGGTTCGGCGGGCCGGGCGGGGTAGGCGGGGTAGGCGACTGGGGCATGACGTCCTCGTGGCGCTTGCGGATGGCGGGAGGGACGCCCGGGTCGGGTCGATTCGAGCGGTCGCGTGCTGCGGCGGCGACATAAGCAACAGACGCGGCTCGCGGTCCACGGCGGCCATCGCGCGCTTTATCGCCGCGGAGAGTGTGGCGACGGTCACAACACTGCCGCCTTGGCCGGCAGGTTCCATGCCGAGATACGACACGGCCTGTGCTGGCCACCCGCACAGTTTCGCTACAGCTTCGGACGCGGCGGCGGACGATCATGCGCGGCCCTCGGCCGCATCGACACGGTCGTCGCCAGGCTCGACTCGCGCAGGACGATCGATAGACTTGGCGTCCGACGCCGCGCCGGGGGGGCGTGCGTCCACTCAGCGAACAGGATCATTGCGATGTCCGGAATCGAAACCGCCCGCCTGCGTACGGCGCTGGCGGCTGTGTTGTGGTTGACCCTCTGCCAGAACGCGGTCCAGGCCGACGTCGTGCCGGCGGTCACGGCAACGCAACCCAAGGCAGCCGCGCCGGACACTGCCCCGGCCTGGCGGCGTTTGAACACCGAAGCGTTCGCGCGCAAGCAGGACGACATCTATTTCGCCGATCGTTCGACCGGCTGGTACGGCAACGGTAAGGGCCTGGTTTACCGCACCCGCGATGGCGGCGAGACCTGGACCAAACAGTGGGAGCGGCCCGGCACCTTTGTGCGCGCGCTCGGTTTCGTCGACGCCGACGTCGGCATTCTCGGCAACATCGGTCCGGATTCGTTCCCGGGCGCGACCGATCCCTTGCCGCTGTATCGCACTACCGACGGCGGCGCGAGCTGGGAATCGGTCGAGCGGATCGACGGCCCGGCCCCGGTCGGCATCTGCGCGATCGACGTCCTGCACAGCGAATACATCAACGCCGGCGTGCTCGACCGGCGCACGACCCTGCGAGCCGGCGGCCGTGTCGGCGGGCCGGCGTTCCTGGCGACCTCGCGCGATCTCGGGCGCACCTGGACCTCGGTCGACATGAGCGCGCACACGGCGATGATCCTCGACGTCAAGTTCGTCAACGAACAAGTCGGCTTCATCGCAGGGGCCAGCCATTCCGATGTCGCCCAGTCGCATGCGCGCATTCTCAAGACCCGCGATGGCGGACGCAGCTGGCACGCGGTGTACGAGAGCCGGCGCCCGTACGAGATCACCTGGAAGATGTCGTTCCCGTCGGAGCAGGTCGGTTACGTCACCGTGCAGAACTACGACCCCGACACCGCGGTGGTGCAACGCTACGTGGCCAAGACCGTCGACGGCGGCGAGACCTGGAGCGAGCTGCCGTTGGTCGCCGATCACAAGGTCCGGGAATTCGGTGTCGGCTTCGTCGACGAACTGCATGGCTGGGTCGGCGCCACGCCGCACGGCTTCGAGACCCGCGACGGCGGCAAGACCTGGGCGCCCGGCCGCTTCGGCGCCACCAGCAACAAGTTCCGCATCGTGCGCGACGCGAAGGGCACCAGCGTGTTTGCGATCGGGCCGGAGGTCTACAAGCTCGACCTGCCTGCGGCTGCTCGCTGAGCCAGGGTAGGAGCGGCGCGAGCCGCGACTGTGGCACTTCCCGCTACGGTGCTTCTTACCGCAGAGCTGTACAGCAAAATCTAGAGCTTCCGTCCGCTAAAGCGGCCGGGTTACTTTCTTTTGCTAAGCCCAAAAGTCCGTCTGGATTCCCTTCGGTCAAAGCTAATCAAAGAAAAGGGCTTTTCTCGACGAAGCTCCCCTGCGAGTTCGCAGCGGTCGCCGGGATTTTTCGATAGGACATCCTTGTCCTATCGAAAAACGGCGCACGTCCTGTGCGCCGCCCTCCGGGTCTCTAGGCGTTCTCGCGAGCTCGGCGCTACGCCAAGCTTTACGGCACGGCACGGCACGGCAACGGCAACGGCAACGGCAAATGCTTTTAGGGTAGGAGCGGCGCGAGCCGCGACCGCGAACCACGGCGTGCTGCGCAAGCGATGCCGGGGAGGCGAATGCGACCGATGACGAAGCGCGTTCTCTGGTAGGGCACGCCTCCTCGCGAACACAACGCGTACAAATCTAGGTCGAGAGTCATGCCCATGCCGGCCGATCCGGCGTGGGATGATGCCGGTCACGCGACACGTGGATGCGCAGCAGCCGTCTGCGTCGCGACTTCGATCATTGCGCTCGCGTCGACCGGCTACCGCCTGTGCGAGCGCTACCGCCCATGCTTTCGACAGGACTCCCTGCGATGTTGCGACCGCTCGCCCTTTGCCTTGCGCTGTCTTCCCTGCTGGCGTTGCCGGCAACCACGCGCGCCGCGAATGCGGCCCTGGTCGATTCCTTCGATCTGGCCGTTCCGCAGGCGCCGACACCGGTGACCCAGGAAGGGCGGCAACGGCTGTATTACGAACTGCACCTGACCAGCTTCAACGAAGCGGAACTGGCGGTGGACGAGCTGCGCGTGATCGACGATGCCAGCGGAGCGGTGATCCAGCGTTTCGCCGGCAAGGATCTCAGCGACCGTTCCCGCGTCATCGGTCGCCCCGGCGCCAGCCTGGCGGCCTTGCGGCCGGGCGAGCGCGGGGTGGTCTATCTCGAACTCGACGTCGGCACGCGCGCGCCGCGCAAGCTGCGGCATGCGCTGGGCTTCCGCAGGCTCGCCGCGGCGACGGCGAACTCGGTCGAAGGCGCGCGCGTCGAGGTCGGCCAGCCGGCACCGGTTTTGCTCGGGCCGCCCCTGCGCGGCGGCCCTTGGGTCGCGATCCATTCGCCGGACTGGCCGCGCGGCCATCGGCGCGTGTTCTACACCATGGACGGGCGCGCGCGGCTGCCGGGCCGGCATGCGGTCGACTGGGTGAAGGTCGACCCCTCCGGGAAGACCATCATCGGCGACCCCGATCTGGTGACGAGCAACCTGGGTTACGGCGCCGAGGTGCTCGCGGTGGCCGACGCGCGAGTCGCGGCGGTGCGCGACGACGCCGTCGAGGCCGCACGCGTTTCCGCCAACCCCAAACACGATTTCGACGAAGCGCCCGGCAACTACGTGGTGCTGGCGCTGGCCGACGGCCGCCACGTCGCTTACGAACACCTGAAGCCGGGCAGCCTTAAAGTGCGCGTGGGCGATAGCGTGCGCCGCGGCCAGACCATCGCCGCGCTCGGCTTCACCGGCGATGCGACCGGGCCGCATTTGCACTTCCACGTCGCCGACGGCATCACGCCCTTGTCGTCGGAAGGCCTGCCGTACGGCCTGAGCGGCTTCCGCGTGCTCGGACGCTACGAGCGCCTCGACCGGCTCGGCAAGGAGCCCTGGCAACCGCTTGCCGAAGGTTTCGTCGCCGAGCGCAAGGGCGAGCAGCCGGGCTCGAACACGGTGATCGAATTCCCGCGCTGAAGCCTGTTCGCCCGCTGCGGGCGTTATCCTGACCGGCCTCGATCCACGCCACGAAGCCAAAAGTTGGGCGCGAGGATCGATTCCCGGCGGGATCACGACGCAGGCATGTCCGAATTCACCGTAGCGCCCTTGCTGAAGACGCCGACCGTCGCGGTCTGGGACTTGTGCTGCCCCGGCATCGGCGAGCATGCGCATGCCGAGGATTGCGTGGGCGCCACCCACCTGATGTTTCCCTACCGCGGCCTGTACGTGCGCCAGGTCGGCGAGGATGCGGCGGTGGCCGAGGCCGGGCAGGTCTTGTTCTTCAATGCCGGCGAGGACGGCCGCATCGTCCATCCGGTGCCCGGCGGCGACGCCAGCCTGGCGGTGCGGGTCGACGAGGCGATGCTGCGCGAGCTGGCGCCGCCGGCCTTGTTGCGCGCAGGCGCGGCGCTGGCGTTCCGGCAGCCGCGTTTGCGCATCGATCCGCGCGCGCAGGCGCTGGTCGCGCTGCTGCGCCACAGCCTGCGCGAGAGCATCGCCGAGTCGCTGGAGGCCGAAAGCCTGGCCCTGACCCTGGTCCAGCGCTCGCTCGGGCCGCGCACTTCGCACGCGGCCGGCGCCAGTCTCGGCCGGCAGCGCCTGGTCGATCGTACCAAGCTGGTCCTCGCCAGCGATCTGTCGCGGCGCTGGGCGTTGGATGAGATCGCCGCCGAGGTCGGGGTGTCGCCGGTGTACCTGACCCAGGTGTTCAAGCAGGTCGAAGGTTTGCCGCTGTATCGCTACCAACTGCGCCTGCGCCTGGCGCGCGCGCTGGACCTGCTGGCGCAATACGACGACTTGACCCAGCTGAGCCTGGAACTGGGTTTCTCCAGCCACAGCCATTTCAGCGCGGCGTTCCAGCAGGCCTACGGCCGCAGCCCGACCGAATTCCGCCAATCGGCCCTGCAGCGCTAAGGGCTCGGCAAGCGGGTGCGGCAAATCGCTAAAGATTCTGACAGCGGCCTTCCGGCCCCCGTGGCCTACTGAACCTGCCCGGCGTTCGGGCGATTCGGAGAAGCTGTCATGACGGAAAAAACCTGCGCGGCCTGCGATTGCCCGCTCGACGAGAATTCCTACCAGGTCAAGATCGGCGGCAAGGCGGTGGAAGTCTGCTGCGACGATTGCGCACGCAAGCTCAAAGAAGCCTACGGCTCCGCCGCTGCGCCGAATCAAGGTTGATCGTGGACGGCAAGGTTTCCTCCCCCACCCAGGCCAGCGTGCAGACCCCGTCGGGCCGCATCGCTTACCGCGAGCAAGGCGCCGGCCCGGTCGCGCTGTTCGTCCACGGTGTGTTGCTCAACGGCCATCTGTGGCGGCACCAGCTCGCGCATTTGTCCGACCGGCGACGCTGCATCGCCGTCGACCTGTTGGCGCACGGCGATACCGAGATCGCGCCCGGCCAGGACGTGTCGGTCACCGCCAATGCGCGGATGCTCGCCGAATTCCTCGACGCCCTGGGCATCGATCGGGTCGACTTGGTCGGCAACGACAGCGGCGGCGGTATTGCGCAGATCTTCGCCGCCCTGCATCCGCAGCGCGTGCGCAGCTTCGCCCTGACCAATTGCGATACCCACGACAACTGGCCGCCGGAAGCGTTCAAGCCGTTCCTGGCGATGGCGGCCGGCGGCGGGCTCGGCGATACGCTCAACGCCATGTTGGACGACAAGAGCGTGTACCGTTCGCCGCAGGCCCTGGGCCTGGCCTATGAGGACCCGCAGTCCTTGTCGGACGAGAGCATCGAAACCTATCTGCGGCCCCTGGTGCGCAGCGAACAGCGTACCCGCGATCTGCAGCGTTTCCTCGCCGCATTCGATAATGCGCACACCCTCGCCATCGAGAGCCAGCTCAAGCGTCTGCAGGCGCCGACCTTAATCGCCTGGGGCACCGACGACGTGTTCTTCCCGACGAAATGGTCGCAGTGGTTGGCCGATGCGATTCCCGGCACCCGCAAGCGCGTGGAGTTCGACGGCGCGCGGATCTTCTTTCCGGAAGAGCGTTGGGCGGAGTTCAACGAAGAACTGCGCGCGCATTGGCAGGCCAGCGCCTGACCGACTCTGCATTTGATCGCCCACCATCGCGCCGAACGGCGCGGCGGCGGGCGATCGGGTCGCGCCGACGGGTTTATCTCGGCTCGACCGGGCCGAATACCAGGCGAGCGACCGCGGCGTGGATCGCATCGCGTCCGGGGCCGTCGAGCGTGGAGCCGGTCAGATAACAGGTGAGCAGGATCGGCGCGCGTTCCGGCAGCCAAATGATCGCCAGATCGTTGCTGGTGGTGTCGGCGGTGCCGGTCTTGTCGCCGACGCGCGAACCCTTCGGCACCCCGGCGCGCAGGCGCTTGTCGCCGGTGCGGTTGGCGACCAGCCAGGCGGTGAGCTGTTGCCGCGAAGCTGGCTTCAATCCGTCCTGCAGCAACAGCTTGCGCATGGTCGCGACCATCGCCAGCGGCGAGGTGGTGTCGCGCGGGTCGCCCGGGATGGCGCTGTTGAGCTCCGGCTCCTTACGGTCCAGGCGTGTGGTCGGGTCGCCGATGCTGCGCAGGAACGCGGTCAAGCCGGCGGGGCCGCCGACCAAGGGCAACAGCAGATTCGCTGCGGTGTTGTCGCTCAGCGTCATGGTCGCCTCGCACAACTGGGCGACGCTGGCGCTGGAACCGGCCAGCGGCTCGGTCACCGGCGAGTAGGCGATCAGGTCGCTCTTGGCGATGGGCATTTTCTTTTCCAGATCGAACTTGCCGCGTTCGACCTCGCGCAGCACCGCCGCGGCCAGCAGGAACTTGAAGGTGCTGCACATTGGGAAGCGTTCGCGGCCGCGCCAATCGAAATGCTGGCCGCTGCCGGTGTCGAGCATGCCGACGCCGAGGCGCCCGCCGCTGTTCTTTTCGAGTACGCGCAACTGCGCGCTCCAATGGCTGGTCGGCGCCGTGACCGCAGTCTTGGCGAATGCGTTCAGATGGGGGCCGAGGCCGGCGGTCAGCAGCAGGCCGCTGGCGCAGTGCAGGAAGTCGCGTCGATGCATGGGGGTCTCCAGTGGGTCACCGATTATTGGAAGCCTGATCGGCGCCGACAAACGAAGTTTTCTAAGGGCTGGTACAAGATTTTCTTGCGGCGGCGGCAGGGAGCGAGGCGGTATCGACCGATTTCGCCGATAGTCTGTGACGAAATCGCGAATGTCGCGCCGCGAGGTCGTTGCCCCAAGGGCTACAGAGCGAGCTTCATCGAGCCATGCTTGGATCGCCAGGGCCCGCGTTCGCTGCGTTCTGCCTGTTCATCTGCAACCGATCGCATATTCCGCGCATCTACAGCGGACTGGCCCCGGAGTCCGTCGCATGAATCCTTACGCCCAACTCGTCCTCATCGCCTCGCTGGCCGTCATCGTCGCCGCTCCGATCCTGTTCGGGGCGATCGGTGTGTGGCGCAGCCGTTCGGTCGCGTCCGCAGCGACAGTGGGCCCCGCCGGTCCATGGCGCTGGCAGCGCACGCTTCATTCCAGTCTGTTGTACGCGCTGAGTTTCAGTCTGATCTTCTTTATCCAGGAATTGTTCCTGGTCGTGCCCAAGGCCTTGACCCCGGGATTGCGGGCGACGCTGTACCACAACAATCACAACTGGACCGGCGACAACCCGCTCGCCCACCTTTTCCAGGGCACCGGTGCCTTGGCGATCTTGTTGACCGCATTGGGCTTCGTGGCCTGGCTCAAGCTGCGCCCTCCGCGCACCGAGACCGCGCGGCTGTTCGCGATCTGGATGGCCTTCCATGGGTTTTTCCAGTCCCTGCCGCAGGTGGTGGTCGGCGCGGTCCTGCCGCAGAACGACGTCGGCATGGCCTTCGGCTATCTGCAATGGGCCGATACCACCAAGCTGGTCGCCGGCCTGATCGCGCTGGTCGTCATCGCCGCCATCGCGATCCGCTTCGCCGCGCCTTTGCTGGCGCTGGCGCGCGATCCGGCCGAGGTCGCCACGCCGGGGCGGCGCAGCGGCTTCATGTTCCGCATGGCCACCTTGCCGGCGCTGCTTGCCTTGCCGCTGATCGTGGCGATGCGAGTGCCCGGCAGCCTCGACCAGGTTGCGATCGTGCCGGTCGCCGAGTTCGTGATCGGCGTGTTCTGGTTGCAGGCCTATGCCTGGTGCGCCCAGCCGCGGCGGGTCGGACAGGCCGAGCCCGCGTCCTCGATCGCGGGCGTGCTGTCGCTGGTGATCGCACAGTTGCTGATCTTCCAGTTCGCGCTGCGGCCGGGCATCGCGTTCTATTGATGCAGCGGCCGCGCTTCGCCGGCTAGCCGCCGCAGGCCGGGGCCTGCGCCGCTTGCGCGCCGGCCCTGCGCATGGGCGCGAAGATGGTCAGGCTCAGTGCGGCGAGCACGCACACGCCGATGCCGCCATACCACAGCACCCAACCGAAGCCGTGAACCAGGGCCTCGCGCGCCACCGTCTGCGCATCGCCCGACAGCGCCAGGCCGCCCAGCGCGCCGACATCGCCGGCCGCCACGCGTCCGGCCAGGGCCCGCAGCTGCGCGCCGTCGAGCGCCGCACCCAGCATCGGGCCGTATACCGAGCGCAGATGCGCGGCGATGCCGGCGACCAGGATCAAGCCCATCAGGGCGATGTTGATCGCCAGGGTGATCAGGCGCGCGCTCATGTCGATGCCCGAGGCCATGCCGGTGCGCGACGCCGGCACCGAGGCGGTGGTGGTGTTGCTGACCGGCGTATTGGTCAGGCCCAGGCCGCAGCCGGCCAACAGCGCGCCCGGCAGCATGGTCATCCAGCTCGCCCCGTCCACCGCGCTGCCGTAGCGCATCGCGATGAAGCCCAGGCCGATCGCCAACAGCCCCAGCGGAATGATCCAGGCCGGCCGATAACGCGCCGACCAGCGCTCGGCCAGCGGCGGCATCGCCAAGGTCGGCAGCGTGTACGCCAGCAAGGCCAGGCCGGCAGTCACCGTGTCGTAGCCCAGTGCGCTCTGGAAGTAGATCGGCAGATAAATCATGAACGGCCAGAAGCTGAAGTTCATGCCGATCGAGCCCATGATCGCCCCGGAAAACTCGCGGATGCGGAACACGCCGAAATCGAACATCGGGTGCGGATGGCGCTTTTCCACCCACGCGAACGCGATCAGGCTCGATGCGGCGAACGCGAGCACGCCCAACAGGATCGGATCGGCATAGCCCGACTCCGGCGCCTGGGTGATGTAGTAAGTCAGTCCCAACACGGCCAACGACAAGGTCGACAAGCCGCCGATGTCCAACCGGTGCGACTGCGCCTCGCGCGATTCCTCCGCGCCTGCTGCGATCATCGACCAGGTCAGCAGCGCCAGCGGCGCGTGCACCAGGAACACCCAGTGCCAGTTCGACAGCGCGACGATCGCGCCGCCGATGATGGGGCCGAAACCCAGGCCGAACCCGAATACGATGCCGAACACCGCGAACGCGCGGCTGCGCTCGCGGCCGTCGCGGAACTGGTGCGAGAGGATCGCGAACTGGCTGGTCAGCATCGCGCCGCCGGCCAGGCCCTGCAGAAAGCGTCCGCCGATCAACACCGGCATGCTCTCGGCGAGGCCGCACAGCAGCGAGGTCAGGCCGAACGCGATCACGCTGATCACGAACACGCGCCGCCGCCCGTAGCGATCGGCCAAGGTGCCCGCCGCCATCAACACGGTGGTGCAGGCGAGGGTGTAGGCGTTCATCACCCACTGCATGTCGCGCAGATCGCCGTGCAGTTGGCGTTCCAGCGTCGGCAGGATCACCGGCACGCTGGAGATTTCCAGGCCGAACATCAGTGCGGCCAGGCTGACCGCGGCGAGAGCGAGGCGGTTCTTGGCGGATCGGGACAGGCTCATGACGGCAGACTCATTGCGGCGCGCTCGAAGGTGGATGGGGATAGACCGATCGAAGGCGAAGCGCAGCGCCGAAACGTCGGCGCGAGCGGACGCGCCGCGATGCCGCGCGGCGTCGCGTGATGGGGGCGGTGGGTGGAGCGGTGCGGCGAGCGACGGCTTCGCGGCGAGCCAACGCGTTCGCGGGAATCGAAGGCGTTACAGCGGGCCGGCCGCCGCGACCGCCTCGCCGGATGCGATGGCGATCATTCTGGTCGAGCCGGACTCATGAGGGAAATGATTTAATTTTGTAGAATCAATTAAAGGCCGTCATGAATCGGCCGAGCCTAGGCGGCCATGGACTTCGATCCGACCTTGCTGCGCACCTTCATCGCGGTCAACGATGCCGGCGGTTTCACCCGCGCCGCCGAACGCCTGCATCTGACTCAATCCGCGGTCAGCCATCAGATCCGGCGCCTGGAGGAGCACGTCGGCCGCGCACTGCTCCATCGCACCACCCGTCGATTGACCCTGACCGAAGACGGCGAAGACTTCCTGCGTCACGCCGAACAGATTCTGCAATCGCTCGATGCCCTGTCGCGGCGCTTCCAGCCTTCGCCGATCACCGGTGCGGTGCGTTTCGGCGTGCCGGAAAACTTCATCGGCGACCGCCTGCCCAACCTGCTGTGCCAGTTCACCCGCGCGTTCCCGAACGTGCGCATGGACGTCAGCGTGAGCATGAGCATGGACCTGCGGCAGATGGTCGATGCCGACGAACTCGATCTCGCCGTGGTCATCGCCTTGCCCGGCGACGACGCCGACACGGTGCTGCGGCGCACGCGTTTCGTCTGGGTCGCATCCGACAGCTTCGACATCGCCGCCGGCCGCTCGCTGCCGTTCGCATTCTTTCCCTCGCCGTGCATCAATCGGCAGGTCGGCGTTTCCGCGCTCGACGGCACCGCGGTCGAGTGGCATGTCATGTTCACCTCGCCGAGCCAGCAAGGCTTGAACGCCGCGATCTCGGCGGGCCTGGGGATCACCGTGATGGTGGAAGACGACGTCGTGCCCGGCATGCGCATCGTCGACGGCGAATACGGCCTGCCGCCGCTGCCGCCGGCCCAGTTCGTGCTGTTGCGCCGTCCGGGCGGCTGCACGCCGGCGGTGGCCGAGTTCGGGAAGTTGGTGTTGGCGCTGCCGTAGGCGAGGCTGCGATCGCGATCGCTCGAGGGCGGGGGCTGCATTGCGAGTATCGAGTGAATCCCGCCCTTCGTAGCGTCGTCACGCTGCGCGGTCGAGGTTTACGCCGCTCCTGCAAAATGCCGGTGCGGCCCCTGTAGGAGCGGCGTAAGCCGCGACCCACGCCAAGCCGATTCCCACGCCGATTCGAGCGCTGCCGGTGCGACGCGAATCATGGCCCGCGTCGCGCTTGGTCGCCCACGGTCGCGGCTCGCGCCGCTCCTACCCGTCGGACGGCGGCCTGTCCGATCCAGGCCGCAAGATGCCCAATGGCCGATGGACCCATCACGCCCTCCTGGCTAGTATCGGCCGGACCATCCGAGGGCCCCTCCATGAAGTTGCCAATCGCCACACCGCTGGCGGTGCTCTGCGCCGCCGTCCTTTCGCTGCCGGCCATCGCCGCCAAGCCCGCCAAAGCCCCCAAGCCGCCGAAAGCGCCGACCTTCGACGCCAAGCGCCTGTCGGAAGAGGTGAAGGTGCTGTCCTCCGACGAGTTCGAAGGCCGCGGCCCGGCCACCGCCGGCGAGACCAAGACCATCGACTACGTGGTCGCCCAGCTCAAGGCGGCCGGCGTGCAGCCCGGCGGCGACCCGCAGGGCAACAAGCGCCTGTGGACCCAGGCCGTGCCGCTGCTGCGCTCGGACATCGAGGGCATGCCGAAGCTGTCGGTCACGGTGAAGAAGAAGGCCCGCGCCCTGACCCAGGGCAACGAGATCGCCGTGCGCGCCGCGCTCGACGGCTCCAAGGCCGTGGCGATCAAGAACGCGCCGCTGGTGTTCGCCGGCTATGGCGTCACCGCGCCCGAGCGCAACTGGGACGATTTCAAGAACGTCGACCTTAAGGGCAAGATCGCGGTCGTGCTGATCAACGACCCGGACTTCGAGACCGGCGAAGGCGAGTTCGGCGGCAAGGCCATGACCTACTACGGTCGCTGGACCTATAAGTTCGAGGAAGCCGCGCGCCGCGGCGCCGTCGGCCTGCTGATCGTCCACGAGACCGCGCCGGCGTCCTACGGTTGGGCCACGGTCAAGAACTCCAACACCAACACCATGTTCGATGTGGTCCGCGACGATCCCGGCAGCGCTCACCCGACCATGGAAGGCTGGATCCAGCGCGACCTCGCCGTGAGCCTGTTCAAGAGCGCCGGCCTCGACTTCGACAAACTCAAGAAGCAGGCGCAGACGCGCGACTTCAAGCCGGTCGTGCTGAAGGGCGTGACCCTGTCGGCCAACTACGCGGTCAAGAGCGAAGTCATCACCTCGCAGAACATCGTCGGCCGCGTCGACGGCAGCAAGAAGTCCGACGAGACCGTCATCTACAGCGCGCACTGGGATCACCTCGGCGTCGGCGCGCCCGACGCCAAGGGCGACACCATCTACAACGGCGCCGTCGACAACGCCACCGGCATCGCCGCGCTGATCGAACTCGGCCGCGCCTTCGCCAAGGGCAAGCGCCCGCAGCGTTCGGTGGTGTTCCTCGCCGTCACCGCCGAAGAGAAGGGTCTGCTCGGTTCGGAGTATTACTCCTCCAAGCCGTTGTACCCGCTGGCCAAGACCGTCGCCGTGATCAACATGGACGCCTTCGATCCGGGCGGCGTGTCGCGCGACTTCACCACCTCCGGCAGCGCCAAGCAGGAGCTGCTGGACGAGTTGATCGCCACCGGCCAGCGCTGGAACCTCAACTACGTCACCGACCCGAAGCCCGAAGCCGGCCACTTCTTCCGTTCCGATCACTTCCCCTTCGCCAAGCGCGGCGTCCCGGCGATTTCGTTCGGCTCGGGCGAAGACAAGGTCGAAGGCGGCACCGCCGCCGGCAAGGCGGCCGAAGAGACCTACACCCGCGACCGCTACCACCAGCCGGCCGACGAGTGGGAAGCCAGCTGGACCTTCGGCGGCATCGCCCGCGACCTGCAGATCCTCTACACCCTCGGCAACGACCTCGCCAACTCCCGTCGCTGGCCGAACTGGAGCGAGGATTCCGAGTTCCGCGGTCAGCGCGACGAGACGGCGGATCAGCGTCCGGCGAAGTAATGCTCCGGCAATAGTCGGCACTGCTCACGCAGCGCCGACGACGAAACGGTCGCGGTGGAGCCGACGCTCCCCGCGGCCGTTTTTGTTTGCGAAGTCGCGCGACTCGTTCGCTCGTCTTGCTCGGTCGAGCTTCGCATCGCGACGCAAGCGCAACTTTCGTTTGCTCTTGTGCGGGCTGGGGTTTCGCGGGCCGGCGCTCGATGCCGCCGATCCGGACATCTACGGGGTCGAAGCCAGGATCGACCGGCCGAGGCCAATGCACTGCTGGTGGGATTCACGGCCCTGTCCCTGCCGATGTTCCTTCCATCCGCCCGGTTCGGCCTCGATGGTATTCGTTACGGCATTGCCTTCGGCGATGGTTGGTGCGGCACCGAGGCCGCATGGTGGTCCGAGCCCGACGAAGCCTGGCGCCCGTTGGTGGAGGCGTATGAGCGCACGATCGCCCGCCTGGAGACCAGGCTGCCGGCCAGCACGTTGCGGGCCAAGGCCTGAGCGGTGAAGGCAGGAGCTGGTTGCTGGCGGGTGCCGAACTGAATCAATGCTCGATTAACGTGTCGTACCGGGGTCAGATTTTTCTGATTGCCAAGCCTCGCCAGTCGCGATAAAGGTGTTTCTCGTTGCCAACCGATGTTTCACTGGCACAACCGGTCACGGGATCTGTACCAGTCGTCCCAGCGTGGTTCGCGTGAGGACGGCGGTGCCTAGCGAAAGGACACGTATGCCGATCCAATCTTTCGACAAGGGGCATCGGAATCGCCGGTGGCCGGCAAGCGCGGTCTCCGCAATAGCGGGCGCTGTGGCGTTCCTGCTGCTTGGTTGCGCCGCGGCGGCCCCACCCACGGTGACACAGCTGAGCGGGGCACCGAACAACCCAACTGCGCCGAAACCCCAGCGTTACCAGCCGGGCGACGACTGCCTGGCGATCGGTGACACAGACGCGCGCGAGGAATGTTTCGCTCTGTCGGAGGACTACCGGCAGTGCGCCACCGGCGACCTACGCTGCGCTCCCTACAAAGAGATGTATGCCTTGCGTGGGGAACTGGCCAAGCTGGAGGCCGACGCCTATGCACTGGCCGATAAGACCTATGGCGGTCTGAAGATGTGGGACCGGGCTTATCTGGCCGATATGAAGCAGAGCTTCACCGAATCCAACACGGCGTGGCGCACGTATCGCGACAGCCATTGCACTGCCGAGCAGTTCTACGCCGGCACCACACGCAAGGACATCGGCGATCTGGCCGAAGCCTGCAGAGCGCGTCTGACCCAGGCGCGGATCAAGGAAATGAACACGCTGATTCAAGGATTGAAGCCTCTGGAGGATGGAGACCATGAGCGATGAACCGAGCCGGTATGTCTATAACCCGTTGGATCGCACCACTTTTGAAGCCATCGCGTACAACGCCATAGGCCGCGGCAGCGAGGTCAATACGCTGCCGGCCTATCGTCTGAGCCATAGCAGCGCGGCTTCGGGTTGGTCTGTCGGTCTTATGCAGTGGGACTTCGGCCAACCCGGGCGACGGGAAAAGGTCCCGGAACTGCTGGCCGGCTATCAGCAATGGGCACGCGGCGACGATGCGTTCACACCGGCCGAAATCGCTTCGCTGAGCACACGCTTGCAAGCACCGGGGCAAACTGGAAACGCCCTGAGCCGCGACGAGCAAAGCCGGTTGAACGAATACCTGCGTTCCGACCCGGGACGTGAATTCGTCAACGGGTTGGACCGCGAGCAGATTGCGTACAAGTGGGAGAGCGTCGGGCAGCCTCTTTCGCAGATTTCGTGGCTTCAGCAGCTCAATCGGACCGATCCGGGTCAGGTGGCGGAAATCGTGACGATGGCTGCCAAGCGATTCAATCAGGGCGAAGTGCGAGGACGCGAGCTGATTTCGCACTTGCGGCAGAACGAAACGACTTCGCAGGGGCTGAGCGACTGGATCGCAGACCATAGCGCCCGGGCGCCGGCCAATCGCGAAAGTGTCGTGAGTGGGCGGGATGCGGCGCTGTCGGCGGTGCGCTTGATGAACTCGTTGGAGCTGGGCGACGGCCCTCTCAGTCGGGCTTGGCGCGAGCAAGTTCACAGCCAGGGCGACGTCGGCCTGACTCAGGACTTCAACTCCAGGACGGACTCGCAGTTGCTCGATGCGATGATGCGAGACCCTGCCAGCGGCGGTCGGATCTTCGCCCAGTTCGAGGAAGGGGCGCCGGCCACGGCGGTCGCGATCGCTGGCGCGAACGAGCAGGCGCGAATGGAAATGGCCAGCGTCCGGGTCGACCGCGACGGCGTCCTGACGATGAACACCACTCAAGGTGTGGACTATTCGCTGACGCAAGACGGTTGGCAGGTGACCCATCCCCAGCCGGAGCGGCGCGCGCCGGACAGCTTGGATCATATGGAACCTGGGATGTTGCCTTTCGGCCCCGCAGGACGCGGCGCTGGCGCGGATGCCGGCGGTGCCAGGCCGGATGCACTACCGCAGGCACCGGTCGACAGCCCCGTCATCCGATCCATTCGCGATCGTTTGCCGGATGCGTTCGCCCAGCACGGCCCGGTGCCGCCGGCCCAGGACCTCGACCGCATCGCCGCCTGCCTTGCGGTCGAGTGCCGGCAGGGCGGCATCGGCAAGCCGGATCACGTCGTGGTCGGGCATCCCGCGCCCGATGGCTCGGGCTGGCACGTGTTCGCGGTCGCTGGCGCGTTGAACGACCCGGCGCATCTGCGGGCGCAGGTAACCGGACAGCAGGCGGCAATGACGCCAGTGCAGGACTCGTTGTCGAAGCTCGAGGCCTTGCAGGTCCAGCGCGGTGAGGATCAAAGCTTGGCGCAGCAGCAAGCCGAATATCAGCGCCCGCCCGCGATGAAGGTGTAGCCGCTGCTTTCTGCCGTTTTGCATCGCAGCCGATGAACGAGCGCGACATCCATCGCGCTTCAGATTCGCCGTAGCGCACGTTGCATCGGAAGCGTTCCCGCCGGCGCCCGATTCGTTCCCACATTCTTCCTCGAAACCTCGTCGCCGACTGCCTAGCGTGGTCGGGCCGGCGCGGTTGCGCGCCGATTCGGTGGTCTCGGGTTCGAACGGCGTGCGTCGTGCGCCGCTGCCGGCGCAAGCCGACCGTCGGGCCGTCGACTCGGGCGTGTCGTCCCTTTGCGTTTCGATCGGGCGCCGTTGCCGGCTTTGCTCGCCATGCGCCATCAACTCAAAGGAATGTCATGAACAAGAAAGTGCTGGTCACTGCGCTGTGCGCCCTGGTCGTGGGCCTGCCGTTGTCGTCCTGGGCGGAAGAGTCCGAACAGGAAAGCCCCAAGGAAGAATGGGAGCTGGCTGCAGCCACCGATCCGACGCCGCCGCAGGTGAAGAAATTCGCTTCGATCCTCGAAGACCTGGATCGGCGCTATCCCGACAGCGGCCAGGTCGATGTCGAGAAATTCATGGAAGCCGAAGGCGAGGGCGTGGCGCTGAGCTATTGCGCGGTGCTCGGCTTCGACGGCGCCTGCGTGATCGAAGAGAAAGAGGGCGAAGAATTCTTCGTGCCTTACGCCTCGTCCAAGACCGCCGCCAAGGGCCTGCTGCGCTGGTGGAGCTGGCTGGAGCCGCGCTTGTTCAGCGTCGGCGTGATTCCGCAGAGCAACTACTGCCCGAGCGGCTATTCCTGGTCGCAGATCCACATGGACGACGAAGACCGCCGCAACGCCAATGGCCGCGGCGGCTGGATCGGCGCAACGTCTTCGGGCGGCAACACCACCTGGCGCTTCTGCAAGGTCGACACCGTGCGCGCGCTGTCGTTCCGGCCCTTGCCGAGTACCGGCAACCAGCACGATTACGCGGTGCTCAACATGGGCGTGTTCTGCCCCTCGGGTGCGCGCCGCTACACCCGCGTGCAGGAGAACGAGATCTGGCGCAACGCCAACAGCTCCTCGGGCGTGATCTTCCCGAACTTCCGCGTCTACAACACCTGGTTCACCAGCTATTGCCACTTCGACGGCGGCGCCTCGTCCTGGCTCGGCCACATGTCGAGCTTCCCGAAACTCGGCTTCGCCTATGGCGTGTTCGGCCCGCAGTCGATGCCGAGCAAGTACGCGCTGGCGCGCGGCTGGGTCCATCAGGACGACGAGGACATCCTCAACTGGAACGGCTGGTGGTTCGGCAGCGGCGACGACGTGATGCACGGCGGCCGCAACACTTGGCGCGGTCTGGTCAAGGTCGAGTGAGTTCGGGCCGCACCGCGGCCGTCGCCGGTCTCCCCTGTAGAGCGGCGGCGGTTGCGGCGCGGTTTTGGCCGGCGTCGCGACGGGGCAGGCATGTCCCGTCGCGATGCATAGATCGGCGAGATGAGGAGTCGCTCGGCCTATCCGGGGTGGTTGCAAGCGTGGCCGCAAGCGCGCATTTTGGCGGCGTGGAAGCGGCTTTGCGCTTCCCGGCCAAGGCAGTCGAGGGGGCGGCTTATGGAAGATGCTGGGGTCTTGCGTGGCGGTTCCGGGCTCAGCCTGTCGCGGGCCGTGGTCATCGCCGGTGTCGTCGCCGTGCATGCGGCTTTGTTGGTGTTGCTGTCCTTGCCGGTCACCGATCCCCTGCGTTCCGCGATAGGCCCCGGCGACGATGAAATCGTCACCGTTGCGATGCCGCGTATCGACCCGCCCATCATCGGCTGCGGTTTCGGCTGGCAGCGCGGGCAGGCGCGCGAGCGCGAACGCAGACTGATGACGACCCAGGGCGCGATCCGTTCGTCGGTCAGCCCCGTCCCGGCATCCGATCCGATCGTGCCGGATGTGTTCGGTCGGGTCATGACGCCCGAGACAGCCGGCATGCCCGAGTTCGCCGACACGGTGTTGCGGATATTGGCCGCGCCCGCTCCGGCCTATCCGCTGCAGGCACGACGCAACCGCCTCAGCGGCGTGGTCGAGGTCGAAGTCTTGGTCGGGGTCGACGGCAAGGCGCTGTCGGTGTCGATCGTGCACAGCAGCGGCCATCGGGTGCTCGACCTGGCCGCACGCGAGGTCGTCATGAAGCGTTGGCTGTTCGAGCCGGCGACGCGTGGCGGCGTGCCTGCGCAGGCCTTGACCCGGGTGCCGATCGAGTTCGTGCTCGAAGGTTAGCTGCCGACCATGCCGGTGCGGGTCGACTGAGCTGATTGTTCGAAGAGGGCGGCATGAAACCAATCGCGATTTTTCTGGTTTTTATCCTTGCTGGCTGCGGGGGCGGTGGAAGTGCCTGCGGGCGCTATCAAGACTGCGACTATGAGGAGAGCGCTGCTTACGAATCACGGGACATAGGGGCCGAACCGGAGGATGTCGATGCCAGCGAAGTCGAGGAGCCGGTATTCGAAAACTGCACGGAGGATTGTTCCGGTCATGAAGCTGGATTCCAGTGGGCGCAAGACAACGATGTAACCGATGCGTCGGAATGTGGGGGGGATTCAAATTCGTTCCGCGAAGGATGCGAAAGTTTTTCCGAGGAGCGTGAGGCCTTGGCCCAGGAGCGGGAGGAAGAAGCGGCGGAAGCGCGAGACGAAGAAACGTATTAGTCGATTGGCCGCCACGACAGTTTCGTCTGGCCGGTCTGGCCGATGAGGCGGACAATGGCGGGTCCTCCGTTCTCAGTCTCGCCCTCCATGGATGCCTTCACCCTCATGCGTTCGTTCCGCCGCATCGTCGAGCTCGGCGGTCTGGCCAAGGCGGCCGAGGATCTCGGCGTTTCGCCGGCCGGGCTCAGCAAGCAGTTGCGTACGCTCGAAGCGCATCTGGGCGCGGTGTTGATCCAGCGCACCACGCGGCGCATGAGCCTGACCGAGACCGGCCAGGCTTACTTTCGCGAATGCGTGCGGCTGCTCGACGAGCTCGATGCGCTCGAGGCCTCGGTGCGCCAGCAATCGCAGCAGGTCGGCGGGCGCCTGCGGGTCAACGCGCCGGTGTCGTTCGCCTTGAGCACGCTGTCGCCCCTGGTGGCGGAGTTCCTGCTGCGTTACCCCGAGTTGACCCTGGACCTGACCCTGGAGGACCGATTGCTGGACGCGGTCGGCGAAGGCTTCGACGTGTCGATCCGGCTGCGCGCACAGCTGCAGGATTCATCGCTGATCGCGCGCCAACTCGGTTCGGTCCGCCAGATGCTGTGCGCGGCGCCGTCCTATCTGGCTCAGCATCCGCCGCTGATGTCGCCCGACGAACTGCAGCGGCATTCGCTGTTGCATTACAGCCTGGCCGAGCCGCCGGGCTTATGGCCCTTGCAAGGGCCGCAGGGGCCGGTGTCGGTGCAATGGCCGGCGCGGGCGACGGTCGGCAACAGCCTGGTGTTGCGCGATCTGCTGGTCGCAGGCCTCGGCATAGGCGCCTTGCCGTCGTTCCTGACGGCGCCGGCGTTGGCCAGCGGCGCCTTGGTCGAGGTTTTGCCCGAGTACCGGTTCGCGCCGCGCCAGGTGTTTGCCGTGTACCCGACTTCGCGCCATCTGCAACCGAAGGTGCGCGCCTTCGTCGACTTCCTGGCCGAACGCCTGCCGGCTGCGCTCGCCGCGCATTCCTGACCCGCAGCGAAAACTGTCCCAACGCCGCAGCGCTGTTTCCTTCGCCGTGGCTTGCGCATCCTGGGGCCTGTTCCGTACCTTGCCGCGCTCGCCGAGCGCCGGTCCGTCGGTGCTTCCCTTCATGCGTCGGCCACAGCGCCGGCGCGCCTCAGGAGTCGAAATGAAACTGCGTAGCCTATTGCCGCGCCTGGGCCTGTTGGCCCTCGGTGCGATCGCCGCTCTGTCCGCCCACGCCGCCGAAGGCGTCGGCATCAGCCAGTGGGGGCCGGCCGACGAGATCGGCCGGCTCAACCTGATCACGCCCGAGTCGCGCGCGGCGATCCTGTCGCGGGTCGACGGCCGCAAGGCCTATGACCTGGCCACCGACTACTACATCGGCATGCCGAGCTGGCAGGCCGCGGGCGACCCGCACTATCAGTTCTGGATGACCCACACCCCGCGCGGCACCGTGGTCGACGACCCGATGGCCGTGGGCCGCGAGATGAACCACAGGGTCAGTTACACCGGCGCTGCGTTCTCGATGTACAGCCACAGCGGCACCCACATCGACGCGCTCAACCACTTCGGCCTGGACGGCAAGATCTGGAACGGTTTCAGCGCCGACGAGCATCTGGGCGATCGCGGCTGGAAGAAGACCGGTATCGAGAAATTCCCGCCTCTGATCGCGCGCGGCGTGCTGCTCGACGTGGCCGCGGCGCAGGGGCTGCCGATGCTGCCGGAGAACTACCGCATCACACGCCAGGACCTGCAGAACGCGCTGGCCAAGCAGAAGGTGCGCCTGCAGCGCGGCGACATCGTGTTGATCCGCACCGGGCGCATGCAGCGCTTCGGCGACGCGAGCGGCTACATGGCCAACCCGCCCGGACTGGGCCTGGATGCGGCCAAGTTCCTGGTCGAGGACGGCGGGGCGATGATCGTCGGCGCCGACAACCTGAGCCTGGAGACTTTCCCCTCGGAGGTCGCCGGCGACTACATCCCGGTGCATACCTATATGTTGGCCCAGCACGGCGTGCCGATCATGGAGCTGGTCGCGCTGGAGGAACTGTCGCGCGATAAGGTCTACGAGTTCGCCTTCATCGGCGGGCCGCTGAAGATCCGCGGCGGCGATGCCGCGCCGCTGCGGCCGATCGCTTTGCCGCTGCGCTGAGGGTTCAGTGGGCGGCGGCCGGCTCGTGCAGCAACAGCGCGAGCCGGTCGAGCCCGAGTCCGGTGCCGCGGATGCGTTCCTCGCGGTCCTGGTAGCCGTCGAGGAACACCACTTGTTCGGTGAAGCGCATGCGCGTGCCGGCGCCGCCGGCTTCGAACTCGACCGTCGCCAGCGAAATCGACAAGTGGCGTTCGCCGACGTGCATGTCGTAGGCATAGACGATGCGTTGCTCGGGCACGATATCGAAGAACCGGGCCTGGAACAGGTGCACGATGCCGGCGGGCGTGACGACGCGGTTGAGTTCGTTGCCGCCCGGGCGGAAGTCGAGTTCGTAGCCGGTGTTGGCCATGTCGTCGTGGCAGACGAACCAGCGGCGTTTGGCTTGCGGGTCGGACCAGGCGCGGAAGGTGCGTGCCGGCGGCGCCGGGAACTCGCGTTCGATGACGAACTGGGTGTGGATGGTCGAGCGTGGGTTCATCGCAAATCTCCGGAGCCGGATTCGTCTTCGAGCAAATAGCGGGCGAGGGCGTCGAACTGACGGTTCAACTGCGCCTTGCGGGCGGCGACCCAGGCTTCGACGTCGGCCAGCGCATCGGGTGCGATGGAATAGGTGCGCACGCGCCCGACTTTTTCCGACACCACGATGCCGCCGGATTCGAGCACCGCCAAGTGCTTGACCACCGACGGCAGCGCCATCGCCAGCGGCCGCGCGAGTTCCGACACCGAAGCCGGGCCTTCGCTGAGGCGGTCGACCATGCCGCGCCGGCTGGCGTCGGCGAGGGCATGGAACATGCGGTCGAGCCGCGCCGGGTCGACGGCAGGCCTGGGATTCATGGCGCATCGCCTTGCAGGAAGCGTGCAGGCATCGCATCGACGAACGGAAACATAGGAAAGTAGGGGCGCGCCTCGGCGATGGTGCGCTGGACCGACGGCCGCGCCATCAGTCGCTCGAAATACGCGGCGAGGTGGGTGTGGCCCGGCGGAAACGGCGCGACGATGCCGGCATAGAACAAGGCCGGCGATGCCGCGCAATCGGCCAGGCTGAACTCCTCGCCGCAGGCCCACGTCCGCTCGCGCATGCGTTGTTCGAGCATGTCGTACGCGTTCGCCAGCGTGGCCTGGGCTTCGGCGACACCGTAGGGATCGCGCGCAGCTTGCGGACGGATGCGGTCGACGACGATCTTCTGCACGGGCATCTGCACGTACAGATCGAAGAAGCGGTCCCACAGCCGCACGTCGAGGCGTTCGTCCTGGCCGGGCGGCAGCAGCGGCCGCGCGCCGGGGTAGTGCTGATCCAGGTATTCGATGATGACCGTGGTTTCCGGCACCGTGCGGTCGCGCGCCTCGTCGCGCAGCACCGGCATCTTGCCGACCGGCCACAGCTCGCAGAAATCGGCCTTGGCCTCGGGGTTGCCGAGGTCGACCAGATGACTCTCGAAGGCCGTGCCGTTTTCGTACAAGGCGATCAGCACCTTGTGGCAGAACGAGGCGAGGGGATGCTGGTACAGGGTCAGGGACATGACGGTTTCCTGGACGCTTGATCGTGACGAGCTTGGGCAACTGGCGTGCGTTGGCTCTCACCCCAGCCCTCTCCCGCAAGCGGGAGAGGAGTTAGAAGCGGGGCTGGGGCTATAGTTTCTCTACTGGCTAAGTATTAGCGCGGATGTCGCGCCTTGGCAAGAATTGTTTCCGGAGTGGCTTAGCGTTGGGCGGCTTTGACCTCACGCAGACTCCTTAGGGCCGGCCGACAATTGCCCATCAGCGAATGGAAGGATCCACCGATGGATCTCATGGCAGAAGGCGGTTCCAAGCCGTCGAAGGCGTGCGTGATCGCAGCAGGTCGTATCGTGACGCTTTGCGCTGCGGCGCTCGTCGTTGCCGGCTGCGGCGTATTCGATTCACGCCTGGAGTGGGAGTCCGGTGCGTATGCGGTGTTGTGGATCGACGAGCCTTCGAACAGCAAGCTGTCGTATCGGGTTCATCCCGACACGTCGGTTCCGGTTGTCGACGCCTGCGTGTCGGCGATCGCCGACAGTGCGCAATTCATCGGAGCGAGACAGCGGCCAAGTGCGCAACATGCGGGCGAACGTTATTTCGTCGTACGCAAACAGGAGTTCGCGAGCGGCATCTATCCGACGCCGAGCGTAGCCGGGCCGTTGTCAGCTGCCGAGTACGACACGCTTGCGGCCAGACTGAAGTTGCCTGCGCTGGAGTCGGTAGGCATCCCGGGTGCGTGCGATCCGAACGATGCAACTGGTTCGCGGTAGCACCGTATCGAAATCGACGACCATGCACTCGCAGTGCACCCGGGCCCGGTTGCCGACAACGTTCGACTGGATGAAGCGTCAGATCGAAGCCGTTGAACGGAGCGCTAGTTTCCGGCGTTCGCCGCTTTCCCCACGGCCGCCATCGCCCGCGATCCCGCCAGGATGATCCGCACCATCGTGCTCATCTGTTCGATGAGTTCGTGGTCTTTCTCGCGCGGCATGTCCATCGCGGTGGCGCCCATGGCGAATACCAGGCGGGTGATCGAGCGTGCGACCAGGGCCGGTTCGTGCAGGGTGATCTTGTCGATCGCGGCCAGGCGGATCAGGTCGACGCGCAGTTCTTCCTCGAAGAACGACAGCTCGCGGTCGACCGCGCGCTTGAAGGCGTCCGAGCCGACCGTGCCCTCGCGCAACAACACATGCAGCAATTTGTCGTCGGCGCGTAACTGTTCCATGAAAGCCTCGATGGAACTGCGCACGATGCTGCGCCGGGTCGCGGCGCGGTGGCGTGCCTCGCCGACGATCTTGCGCAACGACTGGCCGGCCAGGTCGATCAGGGCCACGGCGAGTTCGTCGGTGTCGCGGAACTGGCGGTAGAAGCTGTTCGGCGCGATGCCGGCCTCGCGGGCGACCTCGCGCAGGCTCAGGCTCGACACGCTGCGGTGCGGCCCGACGAGTTTGAGCGCGGCGGCGATGAGGTCCTCGCGCGAAATCGTCGCCTTGCGGCCCGGGTGCGAATCGACATCTATGTCTGAATGGAGGCGTTGGCTCACGGGGCTGGCACCAGGACGATGGCGAACATGATACTCCCGGCACGGTATTAATATACGGTTGTGCACACATCTGTGCTCATATGTGTATAGTGCCGCCATGAACGCTGCTCTTCGTCCCTCCCGCGCCCGCCCGCACAGTCGCCTCAAGCGCCTGATTGCGCCGCTGGTGGCGCCGCAAGTCTTTGATTTCTGGGCCTCCCGCTTCCATCCGACCTGGACCTGGGAGCGCCCGCTGGCGCGCATCGTCGCCCGCGAGCCGGCTTCGGCCGACGCGGTGACCCTGCTGCTGGCGCCTAACCGGCACTGGGCCGGCTGCCGGCCCGGCCAACATTTGATGATCGGTGCGCGCATCGACGGCGCCCTGGTCTCGCGCAGCTACAGCGCGGCGCAAGCGCATCGCGCCGACGGCCGCATCGCGATCACGGTCAAGGCGATCGAAGGCGGCAAGCTCAGCCGCCATCTGCACGACCACGCGCAGGTCGGCGACGTCCTCGAAATCGGCGCGGCCTTCGGCGAGATGACCTTGCCCGAGCGCGCCGACGGCGCATGGTTGTTCCTGGCCGCCGGCAGCGGCATCACCCCCTTGATGTCGATGGTGCGCGAGCTGGCGGCGAAAGGCATGCCGGCCGAACTGACCCTGCTGTATTGGGCGCGCCGCCGCGAAGAGCTGTGTTTCGTCGATGAGTTGCGCGCGATCGCTGCAGCGCATCCCGGCTTCCGCGTGCGCTTTCTGCTGACCCGCCAGGAACCGCTGCATGCGGACGAAGCCGCGGGTCGCATCGATGCAGCCTTGTTGTCCGGATTCGTACCCGATCTGGCCTCGCGCCAGGTCTATGCCTGCGGCCCCGGCGGTTTCGTCGACAGTGCACGTGCGCTGTCGCAGACCCAGGCGCGCTCGTTCGCGGCCGAAGCCTTCACCCCGCCGCCGCGCACGCTCGACGAAAGCGGCACCGTCGAAGTCACCCTGGCGCGCAGCGGCCGCACCCTGCAACTGCCGCGCGGCCAATCGCTGCTGACCGCGCTCGAAGCCGAAGGCCTCAAGCTCGCGTCCGGCTGCCGCATGGGCCTGTGCAACACCTGCTCCTGCGGCAAGCGCTCAGGCAGTACCCGTCATCTGCATACCGGCGACGTCCAGGACGAACCGGTTTCCGCGCTGCGCCTGTGCGTGAACAGCGCCGGCAGCGACCTCGTCCTCGATCTGTGATCCGTCCATGACCCGTACTTTCCGCAATCGCGCGCTGACCCCGCAGGAACTCGACCGCTTCGGCGAAGAGCTCGACGCGCTGCGTGCGCGCACCGTCGCCCAGATCGGCGGCGTCGACGCCGCCTACATCCGCCGTGTCGTCGCATCGGTGCGCTACACAGGGTTGTTCGGTCGGTTGTTCCTGTATGTCGGCGCCCTGGGCCTGGCACTCGGCGGCGCATTCGTGACCTGGATGATGGTGCCGGCGTGGATCCTCGGCACCTTGCTGCTGGGCCTGTCGAAAATCCTCGAAAACATGGAAGTCGGCCACAACGTCATGCACGGTCAGTACGACTGGATGCGCGACCCGCACCTGGACGGCAAGACCTACGAGTGGGACATCGTCGCCACCGGCGACAACTGGCGCAGGACCCACAACTACCAGCACCACACCTGGACTAACGTGCGCGGCATGGACGACGACATCGGCTACGGCCTGTTGCGTCTGTTCCCCGAGCAACGCTGGCGGCCGTTCTATCTCGTCCAGCCGTTCATCGCCGTGGTGTTCGCGCTGCTGTTCGAGTGGGGCGTGGCGATACAGGATCTGCGCCTGGGCCGCTGGCTGACCGGCAAGACCAAGCACAAGGCGATGTGGCGCAAGTTCGTGCCGGTCGGCCGCAAGATGGGCAAGCAGATGCTCAAGGACTACGTGTTGTTTCCGCTGCTGGCCGGTCCGTTCTTCCTGCCGGTGCTGCTCGGCAACGTAGTCGCCAACGTGATGCGCAACCTGTGGACCTATACGGTGATCTTCTGCGGGCATTTCACCCACGACGCGGAAGTGTTCCCGAAGGAATCGGTGCGCAACGAATCGCGCGGCCATTGGTATCTGCGCCAGCTGCGCGGCTCGTCGAACCTCAGCGGCGGCAAGTGGATGGACCTGATGACCGGCAACCTCAGCCATCAGATCGAACACCATTTCTATCCCGACATCCCGGCCTGGCGTTACGCCGCGATCGCGGTGGAAGTGCGCGATATCTGCGGCCGCTACGGCCAGCATTACGACACCGGCTCCTTGCCGCGTCAGTTCGGCGAAGTGGTCTGGCGCATCCTGCGCCACGCCTGGCCGAGCCGCCCGCGCGGCCGCAGGGCGCTGGTGCGGGCCGAAGCGCAGGCTTGAGGCTGCGGCTGTCGGTCGACGCGGGTTTGTTTGCTGCGGCTATGGCCGCGGGAACCGCAACGACAGCAACAGCAACGACAGCAACAGCAACAGCAACAGCAAATCCCCCGCGCCCGCTGTGCGGTCGCCGCCCCCTTCTAAAAGGGGGCTACGGCATTAGCGGGGTGAGTGGGGTGCAGCTATCGCTGGAAGAAACCAGCGCTGGACAGCAAGGCGCGAGCTTCCGCCATCTAACTTCCAGAGCGGGCCAACCCAGCGAAGTCTAAGTTCCAGAGCGATTCGACCCACCGAGGTCGCCCCCCCTTTGAAAAAGGGGGGCAGGGGGGATTTGCTCTGCACTCCGAAACAGCGGCAACGACTCTGCCGCCGTTGCCGCCAATCAATCCCCATCAAGCCGCGCGCTTCAACCCGGCCGCCGCTTCCAGGCCGATCTCGCCCTCGAAACCGCCGCTGCTCGTTGCCGGGCGTTGGTCTTCGATGGCATGGGCGAAGATCACCGCCGGGTCGGCTTCGAGCTTGTCGTACAGACGCTGCAGGTTCGGGTAATTGCGGCGGTCGACGACGGCGTGGTACTTGGTCCAGCGCGCGATGCCGATGAAGTAGGCGTCGGCCAAGGTGCGCTGTTCGCCGAGCAGCCAGGGCTTATCGCCCAGCATCTTTTCCAGTTCGGCATGCGCGCGCTCGACCTTGGCGCGGCCGTACTCGGTCAGCGCGGCCTTGGTGGCCGGGTCCACTTCGTGTTCCAGCACATGCCACAGCGAGCTGAAGGCATTGAAGAAGGTGGTGTTGAGGAAGGCGAGCATGCGGTTGAGCTCGTCGAACCCGCGGCTGCCCTGCTCGAAGGCGATGCCGCTGGCGACGGCGCGGGCGCCGATGTGGTTGAGGATCGCCATGCTCTCGACGACCACGTCGCCGTTCGCGCTCATCAGCGAGGGCGTCTCGCCGACCGGGTTGATCGCGCGGTAGGCGCCGGTGTGGATCATCTCGGGCATTTCGACCCGGACCAGGCGATAAGGCAGGCCGGACCATTCGAGGGCGACGATGGAGCCGAACGAGCAGCCGGACGGAACGCCGTAATAAAGGATCGGGGACATGAGTTTCTCCAGTGAGGGGTAGGCCCGACTTGCGGGGTGAGCTCACTGTATTTGTGTGGACTTTGGCTGTGTAGTCGGTCAAAAGTGGACGCAAAGTCTCTGTATGTGTACTTTGCCCGCATGCTGAATCTCAACGATCTGGTCCTGTTCGCCGCCGCGGTCGAGCACGGCGGCTTCGCCGCGGCCTCGCGCCGGCTCGGCGTGCCCAAGTCGACGGTCAGCAAGCGCGTCGCCGCGCTTGAAGACGAACTCGGCGTGCGCCTGATCCATCGCACTTCGCGCAGCTTCACCCTCACCGAAACCGGCCGCGCTTTTCACGAGCATGCGCATGCGGCCTTGATCGAGACCGAAGCGGCGCAAGAAGTCGTGCGCAGCCGCGTCGCCGAGCCCAGCGGCAAGGTGCGCATCACCGCCGGCGTGCCGACCGCGCAGGACTATCTGGCGCCGCATTTGCCAGCGCTTGCGCGCGCCTATCCGCGCCTGCACGTGCAGCTCGACGTCACCGACCGTTTCGTCGACCTGGTGCAAGAGGGTTACGACATCGCTGTGCGCAGCCACTTCGCGCCCTTGCCGGACTCGGGCCTGATCCAGCGCCAGGCCCTGGTCGAATCGATCGTGTTGGTCGCCGCGCCGTCGTATCTGGCCGAGTGCGGTTGGCCTGCGACGCCGCAGGAATTGGTTGCCCACGATGCGCTGTTGACCGGGCAGTCGTCGGCCACGATGTGGAATCTGTCGAATGACGACGGCGACAGTGTCCAGGTCGCGCCGATCGCGCGGATGACCGCGAACGAGAGCCGGGTGCTGTCGACCGCGGCGGTGGCCGGGCTCGGCATCACCTGTTTGCCGGAGCGGATGTGCCGTGCCGAGCTCGACAGCGGTCGGCTGGTGCGGGTGCTGCCGGAGTGGATTGCCGGGCGCGTCGCCACGACCTTGGTGATGCCGCACCGGCGCGGGCAACTGCCCGGGGTGCGGGCGACGGTCGAGTTCCTGATCGATTGCCTGAAAGTTTGATCGATCCGGTATCGCCGGCGTCAGTCGCGAAGCGCGGCGTCGCCTTCGCTGATCACCAACAACACCCGGCTGTCGCCATCGAGCGCATGCGCCGCGCGCAGCGTGGGATCGGCCGAGGCGCGCAACAGGCCGGCGAGTCCCGCGGCACCGGATGCGGTGCTGTCCGGGCCGCCGGCCTCGCGCAGGGCAGCGATGGCATCGCGCAACATCGATTCGTCGACGCTCAAACCGCGTGCACCGTGACGCAGCAACACCGCCAATGCCGGCGCGGAGGCGAGCCCGCACGACAGCATCTCGGCGGAGGTGTGCAGATCGCCATCGACAGTCACCGGCTCGCCGGCTTCCAATGCACGCGTCACGCACGCGGCCGAGCCGGGTTCGACGACCACGATGCGGGCCGGCGCGCACAACTGCGAGCGCAGGCCGTCGGCCATCGCCGCGGCCAAGCCGCCGACGCCGGCCTGGACGAAGGCGTGGCTCGGCGGCCCGCCGGCGTGGTCGGGCCACTGCCCGGCGAGCTCGCGCGTCAGCAGGCCGTAACCGTGCATGACATCGGCGACGACGGTGTCGTCGGCATCGCCACTGGTGTCGGCGATCAACACGCCTTCGCCACGCCCGGCTGCGGTTGCCGCGACGAGCACGGCATCGTCATAGCTGCCGTCTACGCGGACGACGTCGCCGCCGAGCGCTTCGATGCGCGCGGCGCGGCGTTCGTCCACTGCGATGGGCAGATAGATCCTGGCGCGGGCGCCGACGCGTTGCGCGGCCGCGGCGACGGCGAGGCCATGATTGCCGTCGCTCGCGCATATCAATTTCATCGGCGCGGGGCCCTGCCGGCAGTGCCGTTGCAAGACATCCAGCGATTCGGCGCCGGTGGCGCGGGCGAGCGCGCGCAGGCCGGCGGTCATGCCGCCGAGCGACTTGAAGTTGCCGAGCGGGCGTTCGTTCTCGGCCTTGGCGAAAACATGGGCGACGCCGCAGCGGCGCGCGAGCGCCGGCAGTTCCAGCAAGCGGGTCGGGCGGTAGTCCGGCCACAGTTGCGCCGGGTCGATCATCCACGGGGTGGTCATGGCGCCAGTGTGGCGGCGGCCGCGCGAGGGTGCGCCGCGAATCGGGGCGATGTTTGCGGCTAAACCGCGCATGCGCATCGGTGCGCGGCGAAAACGGGCGCGCCGGCGCTCAGCCGGGGCGCGCCTTCATTCCTCGTCGTCGAGCGCGACCGGAATCGTCAGGCCGCGCTTGACCAGGCTCAAGGCGACATTGGTGGTGAAACGCTTGATGTTGGGGTTCTCGCCGACCATGCGGATCATCAGCGCGTCGTAGCTTTCGGTGTCGGGCGCGGTCACCACCAGCACGAAATCGGCCTCGCCGGTGACGTAGAAGACCTGCTGCACCTGTTCCTCGCCGGCCAGCCACCGACGCAGCTGCGCCAATAATTCCGGGCGCTCGCGCTCGACCTGCAAGGCGACGATGAAGAAAGTCGGTTTGCCGACCTGCTTGGGGTCGACCACCGCCGCCTGGCGCACGATCACGCCCTGCTCGCGCATGCGCCGCAGGCGGCGCTGGATCGCCGACGGCGACAGCGCGACCTGTTCGGCGAGTTGCTCGGCGGTCTGGCCGGCGTCCTCCTGGACCAGGTTGAGCAATTGGCGGTCGAAGCGGTCTAGTTTCATGGTCCGGGCATCTTAGTGGGCGAGTCCGCCGAAAAACCGCAAGCGGCAGTGGCCGATCGCGGCGAAAGCGCGCGGCCGCGCCGCTAGCATTTTCGCCTCATCCCGAGGCGACGTCATGGATTTTCCGAAGCTGCAACTGTTCGTCGATCGTATCTGGCCGGCCGAGATCCTGCCGGCCTTGTGCGAGTACATCGCGATTCCCTGCGAGTCGCCGGCATTCGACCCCGACTGGGACGCGAACGGCCATATGCAGCGCGCGGTCGAGCTGATGACGGGCTGGGCGCGCGAGCGCCTGCGCGAGGTGGCGGGCGCGAGCGTGGAAGCGCTGCGCCTGCCCGGGCGTACGCCGCTGATCTTCATCGACCTGCCGGCGGTCGGCAGCGCCGGCGCGCCGGTGTTGATCTACGGCCATCTCGACAAACAGCCGCCGATGGCGGGCTGGGCGATGGGGCGCAGCGCCTGGGCGCCGAGCCTCGAAGGCGATCGCCTGTATGGCCGCGGCGGCGCCGACGACGGCTATGCGATGTTCGCTGCGATCGCCGCCGTGCTCGGTTTGCGCGAGCAAGGCCTGGCGCATCCGCGCTGCATGATCCTGATCGAAGCCAGCGAGGAATCCAGCAGCATCGATCTGCCGGCGTACATCGAGCATCTCGCGCCGCGTCTGGGCGTACCGGGCCTGATCGTCGCCTTGGACGCAGGCTGCGGCAACTACGAGCAGTTGTGGACGACGAGTTCCTTGCGCGGCCAAGTCGCCGGCACCCTGAGCGTGCGCGTGCTCGACGACGGCGTGCACTCCGGCGATGCCTCAGGCATCGTGCCGTCGAGTTTCCGTATTGCGCGGCGTTTGTTGTCGCGGCTCGAAGACGCCGACAGCGGCGAGGTCATCGCTGAGTTCCAGGCCGAGATTCCGCCGGCACGGCGTGCCCAGGCCGAGACCGCGGCGGCGGCCCTGGGCGAGGGATTGGTCGAGAGCTTTCCGTTCCATCGCGACACCCGGGCGGTCAGCGAATTGCCGGCCGAGCTCGTCCTCAACCGCGCCTGGTGCGCGCAACTGGCGATCACCGGTCTCGATGGCCTGCCGACGGTGGCTCAGGCCGCGGCGGTGATGCAGCCGTTCACCGCGCTCAAGCTCAGCCTGCGCCTGCCGCCGACGTTGGATCCGGTGGCTGCAGGACGACGCCTGAGAACCTTGCTGGAAGCCGACCCGCCGTATCGCAGCGAGGTGTCGTTCGCGATCGATTTCACCAGCCCGGGCTGGCATGCGCCCGTGGTCGCGCCCTGGCTGGAAGCCAGCCTGGAGCGCGCCTCGCAACTCGCCTTCGGCCGGCCCAGCGCCCTGATCGGCGGTGGTGGCGGCATTCCGTTCCTGGCCATGCTCGGCGAGCGTTACCCGCAGGTGCAGTTCGTCGTCACCGGCGTGCTCGGGCCGCAGTCCAACGCACACGGGCCGAACGAATTCCTGCACCTGCCGAGCGCGCGCCGCATCACCGCGGTAGTCGCGCAACTGCTGCACGATGCCGGCGAGCCGCGCTTACCACCAGCTTCCGCAGCGTTTGCGGCGTAACGACGCCAAGCCGGTACGTGCACGCAGTCTTTTGTGCACGCTGTCTTTCACTCACCTGGTCATCCCGTAAAGGCCTCCTCATGCAACTGCTCTATCAGACTCACTCGCCGTACGCGCGCAAGGCCCTCGTGTTCGCCCACGAAGCCGGCCTGGCCGGGCGCATCGAGGTCGTGCACCACGAGACCAGCCCGACCCTGCGCAACGAAGCGGTGTATGCGCAGAACCCGCTCGGCAAAGTACCGGTGCTGATCCGCGCCGGCGAGCCGGCGATCTTCGATTCCGACATCATCTGCGCCTATCTCGACACCCTGCACGACGGCCGGCCGCTGATTCCCGCGCAGGGCGAGGCGCGCTGGCATGCGCTGCGCTGGCAGGCGGTCGCGCAGGGCCTGGCCGACGCCGGCATCAAGGTGCGCTGGGAAACCGTGCGCCGTCCGGAAGCCTTGCGCTATCCGGCCTTGCGCGACGGCTATACCGAGAAACTGATCGAGAGCTACGACTGGCTGGAACAGGAGCTGGACGTCGATGCACCAGTCCACGTCGGCCACATCGCCGTCGCCACCGCGCTGAGCTGGCTCGAATTCCGCGAGTTGCCGGACTTCCGCGAGGGGCGCCCGCGCCTGGTCGCCTGGTTCGATGCGTTCGAGCAGCGCACCTCGATGCGCGCCACGCCCTTGTCCGGCGACACCCACGACTGAGCACCAGCCCCCATTGCGAAGCATGGTGGCCTACACCGCGCCGCGACTGCGTTCGATCAGGTAGGCGCGGCGGTCGTCGCGCCGGACAGGGGAATGCGGATGCAGGCGGCCGGACAGGTCCGCCGAGACATCGCGCAATGCCGCGCCGGGTGCCCGCCCTGCGTAGGTTCCCTTCTGTCGACCAGATCGCGCCGCCAGGCGCCCGAGCAGGAGTGGACCATGCACAGGATCTTCGGCGGCCTGATTTCGGTGATCCTGCTCGGCGTCTACGTCCACCTCATCACCGTGGCGGTGGAGGTGGTGAACTGCGGCGGCGCCCCCAACTGCACGGTGTTCAACGACGGCATGGCCCAGGCGTTTTCGGTGATCGGCGGCTTGGTGTCGGCGCTGGTCATCGCCGAGCTCGCGATCGCCAAGCCGGGCGAGGCGCCCGGAACCCGCGTGCTCGATTCCGGCGCTTCGGTCGGCGCGGTGCGCACGGTCACCATCGTCTCGGTGGCGTTCGTGCTGGTGTGGATCGGCGCGGGGCTGACCGCCTTCATGGTCGGGCTGTACCACCCGAAGGGGCTGCCGGTGCTGACCACCCACGGCCAGGCCTGGCTCGGTCTGGCGGTGTCGGCGGCCTATGCCTATTTCGGACTTTCGCCCGGCGGTCGTTGAGCGTCGCCGCCGGAGTCGGACGGCAGGGCGCCGTCAGTCGCGCGGTTGCGTATGCGACAGCGCCCGCTCCGGCGGCCCGAACAACTGTCCGACCACACCGCGCAGATCGCGCGCGCGCCAGGCGTCGCCGAACATCGCGACCCATTCGTGGAACGTCAGGCGGATCGGGTTGTGCCCGCGCACCTGGCCGACGATGCCGTACTCGCAGGGCACGTCCGCGTCTTCCTCGGTGTAGGTGCCGAACAATTTGTCCCAGACGATCAGCACACCGGCGTAATTGCGGTCGATGTACTGCGGGTTGCGCGCATGGTGGACGCGGTGATGCGAGGGCGTATTGAAGACTTTCTCGAACCAGCCGAGCTTGCCGACCGCCTGGGTGTGGACGAAGAACTGGAAGCCCAGGTTGATCGCGACCACCGCGACGATATGACGGGGCTCGAAACCGATCCAGGCTAAGGGCAGCCAGAACAGCCACATGCCGGAAATCGGATAGGTCAGGCTCTGCCGGAACGCGGTCGACAGGTTGAGCCGTTCGGAAGAATGGTGGGTGACGTGCGAGGCCCACAGCCAGCGCACGCGGTGACTGCTGCGGTGGAACCAGTAATAGAAAAAATCCTGGGCGACGAACAAGCCGGCGATGGTCCACCACGACGCCGGCGGCAGTTCGAACAGGCGGTGGGCGTAGACGGCGTAGTACAGGCCGATCACCAGCAGCCAGGCGATGGCGTCGCTGGCCTGGTGCATCAGCGCCAGCGCCGCGTTCGAAAGAGTGTCGCGCAGGCTGTATTGCTCCGGCCGGCGCTTGCGCCAATACCAGGCCTCGACGCCGATCAGCAGCAGGAAGACCGGCGCCATCGCCAGCAGTATCCACTCCTGCATCAATCGCGCTCCCGTCGCCAGGCGGTTTCCAGGGCCTCGGCCATGCGTTCCAGGCATTGCCGCATCGCCACCTGCATGAAGCCGTGCAGCAAGGGCCAGGCGAACGGCCAGGCCAGGGCATTGGTCAGCTCGAAGTCGTAGCGCCAAAGCACGCGGGTGGAGGTCGGTGTGCCGGCCGAACGCTCGATCGATTCGGCGGCGAAGGTCCAGTCGGCGTGGCCTTCGCGCGCGAGCCAGGCCAGCGGCCCGCGGAACCCGCTCAGGGTATAGGCGTGGCGGCGCGGCGGATCGAAGGCGGTGATGCGCTCCATCAGGCGCGAGCCGTCCTGGTTCTCCAGCGTGCGCATGCTGCCGACCGCGGGCGGCGCCAGCGGGGTGATGCGGCGCAGGCCGGGAATCGGGCCGTAGCCTTCGAACAGGGCCGGGAAGCGCTCAGGATCCAGGGCCAAGGCGAATACCGCCTCGGGCGTGGCGGAGATGCTGCGTTCGGCGAGTAGGGAGACGCGCATTCAGCGAGTCTAGAAGGTCGCGCGCGACGAATCCATACGGCGGCGCAGGTTCTGCGTGGACGGTCGCGATTACCTGGCGGACGGGGCCATGAGGGTCTGCCGGCCGGCTATCGATCAGCCGGCTATCTATCGATCAGCGGGTTATCGACTCGCGCTCAGCGCAGCCATTCCTCGACCAACGGCGGTACCACCGCGGTCGCCGTGCCTTGCAGGAACCGATAACCGCGAGGCACCTCCTGCAGCTCGGGCGAGACGAAGCAGCGCTCGGCCGAGAACGGGGCATACGCGACCAGGCCGGCGGCCGGGTAGACGCTCAACGAGGTGCCGATCGCCAGCACCTTGGCCGCGGCCGAGAAATGCGCCTCGGCCTCGTCCATGTGGCGCACGGCTTCGCCGAACCAGACCACGTCGGGGCGCAGCTGGCTGCCGCGTTCGCACAGGTCGCCGAGTTCGATCAGCGGGCGCTTGAGCGGATAGATCCGTTCCGGCGCGACGGTATTGCGCGCCTTGAGGATTTCGCCGTGCACGTGGATCACCGTCGACGAACCGGCGCGTTCGTGCAGGTCGTCGATGTTCTGGGTGATCACCACGACCTCGTACTTCTCTTCGAGCCGGGCGATGGCCAGGTGGGCGGCGTTCGGTCGCGCCGCGAGCACGCCCTTGCGGCGCTCGTTGTAGAAGCGCAGCACGGTGGCCGGATCGCGTTGCCAGGCCTGCGGCGAGGCGACGTCTTCGAGGCGGTACTCGTGCCAGAGTCCGCCCATGTCGCGGAAGGTCTTGAGCCCGCTCTCGGCGCTGACGCCGGCGCCGGTGAAGACGACGATCTTGTCTTTCACGACGGTGCCCGCTCGGTCGACGCGATGAATCCGTTGCGATGAACCCGATGAGTGGCGTGTTGCATGACTCGAACCTGTTGCCGGAGAAAGCGGAGGCGCAGCTCCGGACAGGAGGATATCCGAGACCGCCGCCCGCCGTTTTCGCGGCAGCCGGGGCGAGCGCTTGCGGATGCGGCCGAACCGAGGGGCGGAGGGAGCTAGGGTGGCGAGAGCTAGGGTGGCGAGCGCTTTCAACCCTGGCGCCGGTCCGTGCATCTGTCGTTGGCGCGGGCGTGCCGGTCCGCGTGCGACCTGCGGCCGATGCCGCCGGATCGGCCGTCTACTATCGTCGACGGATCATCGGCACGAGAACGAGCCAGGAGTCGGGAATGATCGCTTACTTGTTGGCCTTGACCTTGGGGGCCACGAATCCTGCGGGCGCGACCGCCGCCGGCGCCGCCGACACGGCCCCGGCGCAAGCGGCCGGCACCTGGCTGGTCTCCGACGTCACCGTGATCCCGGCCGATACCGACGAGGTGCTGCCGCACCGCAGCGTGCTGATCCGCGACGGCCGCATCGTGCGGATCCTGGCACCGGGCGCGAAGGCGAAAGCGCATGGCGCGACCACCATCGACGGACGCGGCAAGTACTTGGTGCCCGGGTTCGTCGATGCGCACGTGCACCTCGCCAACGAAGGCGCGATCCGCGACAGCAAGGACCCGAGGATCTCCACGATCGATCTTGGGTCGGCGCATCGCTACGACCGCCAGGTGATGCTCGGCTTGCTCAAGGCCGGGGTGACCGGCGCGGCCAATCTCGGCGGTGGCGCGCGCAGCGACGAAGACCTGCTGTGGCTGCGCGAGGAAATCGCCGCCGGCCGTATCGCCGGGCCGCAGTTGTATGTCGGCAAGCGCATCAACGGCCCGCGCGCTGCGGTCTCTGTGCAACCGGCCGCAACGGTGCCGGCCTCGAAGCCGGAGGCGCCGACCACTGCCGCCGACGGCGCCGCGGCGGTGCGCCAGGCGCGCGAGCGCGGCTACGATTTCATCAAGCCCTATCAGTTCCTCAATCGCGAGACTTATCGAGCGGTCGTCGACGAGGCCGGGCGGCAGGGCATGATCACCAGCGGCCATCTGCCCGAGCTGGGTTGCGCGAGCTGCGCCGACCGCGCCTTCGCCTTCGCCCATCCGATGGACAACATCGCCCACAGCGAAGAGCTGACCCGCTACGCGCGCATCGGCTCCGATCTGGCGCCGCGCGACCTCGACGCGCTGGCCGATGCGGTCGCCGAACGCAAGATCGCGGTCACGCCGACCCTGGTCACGCTCAAGACCATCGTCGGCATGTACGTGCAGCGCGCGGTGCCGCCGGTGCCGGGCGATTGGGCGGCGCGCGTCGATCCGGTCACCCGCATCGACTGGGCGCCGCCGGCCAACCGCTACCTGAGCCAGGCCTTTCGCGACCAGGACGGCGCCGATACCTTCTCGGCCGGCTACGACTTCGCCCGCGTGCTGACCCGGCAGTTGTGGAAACGCGGCGTGCCGCTGACGGTCGGCACCGATGCGTCCCTGCCGGGCCTGGTCTTCGGCGTCTCGGTGCAGCAGGAAATGATCGAACTGCGCGAGATCGGCCTGCGCCCGATCGAGGTGCTGCGCGCGGCCTCGATCAACGCGCATCGTCTGTTCGACCCCAAAGGCGGCAGCGGCGCGGTGCGCGAGGGCGAGCGCGCCAATCTGGTGTTGCTCGACGCCGACCCGCTGGCCGACCTCCACAACGTCGCCAAGATCGCCGGCGTGTTCGCGCAAGGGCGTTGGCTGCCGATGGCCGAGATCGACCGCCGTCTGGACGAAGGGCGGGCCTTCGAGCAGGCATTGTCGCGGCAGATCCAGGCGCATCCGGCGCATCCGGCCGACTGAGCGCCGCGGCTTACACTCACCGCCGCGGTCGGGCAAGATCGCAGCATGGTCTGCGAACATCTGCGCCCGCTCGAACACGCCCTGGCCGCGGCCGGCATTGCGGTCGGCTTTCGCGGCCAGGCCTGGTCGGAGCAATGCCGCGAATGGGTGTATTACTCGGCGGTGCTCGACATGAAATCGATTCGTCCCTACCTGCCGGACTGCGTCGAGCCGCACGAGAACCTGGACCCGCGTTCGGGCCAGGAGCGCGGCTTCTATTGCACGCAATGCCACGACGCGGTCATGGGCCTGCTCAAGGGCGGGCGCAAGTTTCGCATGCCGCCGCGCAAAGCCTGATCGCGCGCGGGCGCGTGCTTGCCGCGTCGTATTCATCGCGTCGCTGCCCGTGGCGAGTCGCCGCGGACGCGCGGATAATCGCGGCATGAACGACCACGGCCTCGCTACGGCCCAGGCGCCGGGCTATGCGGCGTTGTTGATCGATTTCGACGGCGTGCTGCGCCGATGGCCGGCCAGCGACGATGCGATCGAAATCGCCCACGGCCTGCCGATCGGCAGCCTGCGGCGCATCGCCTTCGTGCCGGCCTTGCTGGACCAGGCGCTGGCCGGCCGCATCACCGACGAGCAATGGCGCGAGCAAGTGGCCGAACGCCTGCGTGCGAGCTATCCCGGCAGCGAGGCGGAGGCCGCGGTCGGGCAGTGGTCGCAGCCTTGCGGACAGCTCGATACCGAGGTCATGGCCTTGCTCGACGACTGCCGTCCCGATCTGCGCCTGGTCCTGGTCAGCAATGCGACCACGCGGCTGGCGCGCGACCTGCAGACGCACGGGCTGAGCGAACGCTTCGACGCCGTGGTCAACTCCAGCGAACTCGGCTTGCTGAAGCCGGAGCCAGAGATCTTCCGTGCGGCGTTCGCCCGCGCCGGGGTCGAGGCACGGCAGGCGCTGTTCGTCGACGACGACCCCGACAACGTCGCCGCGGCGGTGGCACTGGGCGCGCGCGGCTTGCGCTATCGCGACTGCGAGGGGCTGCGGGGTTGGCTGGAGGCCGCCGGCGTGTTGCGCGACTAACCGGGTCGATGCGGGTTAGGGCGACTTAGCGGTTCGCAGCCGCTGAGGCGTCGCGGGCGAAGCGCTCGCGGTAATCGCGCGGGCTCAGCCCGAGCTTGCGGCGGAAGTGATGGCGCATGGTGATGGCACTGCCGAAGCCGGTGCTGCCGGCGATGCGGTCGATCGCCCAGGCCGTGGTTTCGAGCAGTTCGCGCGCGCGGTCGACGCGCGCCTGGATCAGCCAGTCGGCCGGAGTCATGCCGGTGCTCTGCTTGAAGCGGCGCATGAAGTTGCGTTCGCTCATCGCGGCCATGTCGGCGAGCACCGCCACCGGCAGCGGTTCGGCGAGGCGCTTGCGCATGCGTTCGAGCAAGGGCGACAGCGCGTTGTCGGCCTCGCGCTCGATCGGGCGGTCGATGTACTGGGCCTGGCCGCCTTCGCGGTGCGGCGGGATCACCAGGCGGCGGGCGACGTGGTTGGCGATCTTCGGCCCCCAATCGCGGCGTACCAGGTGCAGGCACAAGTCCAGGCCGGCGGCGCTGCCGGCCGAGGTCAGCAGGCTACCTTCGTCGATGTACAAGGCATTCGGATCGACACGGATGCGCGGATAGCGCTCGCGCAGGGCGTCCACATAGCGCCAGTGCGTGGTCGCGCGGCGTTCGTCGAGCAGCCCGGTCGCGGCGAGCGCGAACGCGCCCGAGCAGATCGACAGCAGGCGCGCACCGCGCGCATGGGCTTCGCGCAGCGCTTCGACGATGCGTGTCGGCACCGCGGCATCGATCGAACTCCAACCGGGAATGATCACCGTACCGGCGCGCACCAGGCGGTCGAGTCCGCCATCGGCGGAAATCTTCAGCCCGTACTGGCCGCGCAAAGGGCGGCGTTGCGCGGCGCAGGTCTCGAAGCGGTACCAGCCCGCGCCGAGTTCTGGCCGCGCCAAACCGAACACCTCGGCGGCGCAGGAGAATTCGAACGCGCACAGGCCGTCGTAGGCGAGTACGGCGACGCGCGGGTTGGTGGGGCCGGGGCGGGGTGTCGACTTCGGCATGATTTGATCGATGCTTGGCATTCCTGCCAATAGTGGCCGGAGCCGGCCGCGCCGACAATGGCTGCACCTCCTCCCATCGTTTCCCGGAACCCGCCATGCGCAACGCCGTCACCGAGATCCCTGCCGCTGCGTCCGAGCTGGCCCTGCAGCACTTTCAATCGCAGTTCGCCTTCGAGACCGATTGCTGGGATACCCACGAAGCCTTGCAATCGGGCGCGCCCGGTTTCGTCCTGATCGACGCGCGCAGCCCCGCGCTTTACGCGAAAGGCCATTTGCCGGGCGCGATCAGCCTGCCGCACCGCAAGATCATCGCCTCGAAGATGAGCGCGTACCCGCCCTCGACCCTGTTCGTGGTCTATTGCGCCGGGCCGCATTGCAACGGCGCGGCGCGCGCGGCGGTGCGCCTCGCTCAGCTGGGCCTGGCGGTCAAGCTGATGGCCGGCGGAATCACCGGTTGGCTAGACGAAGGCTTTGCGCTGAATGTCGGCGACAGGCCCTGAAACCTTCGTCGGGACGCAGGCTCCTGCCCGACGCCACGCTGCCCGATCCACACCGCACTCCCCCTTTGTTGAGGGGGGCGGGGGGGATTTGCTCTTGCTCTCTCTGTCGCCTCATCGGCTGAAGCAAATCCCCACGCGCCGGCGTGCCGGGCTTCGTGCGCTTCGGGCGTGGCCCCGTTACCAAAGGGAGCAAAGAAGGCGCGGGCTTCGTCTGCATCCAGCCATCGATGCAGGCCGATGGCCACGCTGACGAGACCAGCCGAGCCGGCGGATGTCACAGACCGATGCAGTGAATCGTCGTGAGCTAGAGAGCGAGTCGAAGCGCCGCACTGACCGTCGTATTGAATATGACGGCGATCGACCGCAGCTCGATAACCCCACATCGAAGGAATCGCAATGAACGCTGCAAACCCGAAGCCGGTCCTGATCCTCAGCAACCCGGCCGGTCTCTACGATCCCGCCCCCAATGGTTACTCGCACGTGGCCGAAGTCGCCGGCGCGGTGCGCTGGGTGTTCGTCGCCGGGCAGGGCGGCGAAACCGCCGACGGCGCGCTCGCCGACGATTTCCAGGCGCAGGTGCGCCAGGCCATGCACAACTTGGTCATCGCGTTGAGGTCGGCCGGCGCATCGCCGTCGGACGTGGTCAAGCTGACCGTGTTGATCGTCGATCACAGCGAAGCGCGCCTGCATACGTTCGGCGCCGAACTGGCCGCGGCCTTCGGCAGCGAGCACCGCCCGACCTGCACCCTGATTCCGGTGCCGAGACTGGCGCTGGACGGCATGCTGTTCGAGATCGAGGCGCTCGCCGCCGTCGCGGCTACGTAAGCGCAGCGAGGGCGCGCAAGCGTTTCTCAGCGGAAACATTGCGCCGGGACCGGCGCGGCTGCGGCGGTCTATAATGGCCGCAGCGGCCGTGCCGGTTCGCAGCCCGCGAACGACCCGTCGCCGTCCCCTTTCCGATTCCCGCCGCGCAGCCGATGCTGCGTGGCGCGAGCCGCTGGGCGGAGACCTGCAAGGAGCAGCTCATGCACACGACCCATGGATTGTTGATTCGCGCCGCCGCCTTCGCGGCCGAGCGCCACCGCCATCAACGCCGCCGCGATGCCGAGGCCTCGCCCTACATCAATCACCCCATCGCCCTGGCCGACGTGCTGGCCAACGAAGGCGGCGTCGACGACGCGAACGCCTTGTGCGCGGCCTTGTTGCACGACACCGTCGAGGACACGCAGACCAGCGCGGCCGAGATCGAAGCGGCGTTCGGCGCGCGTATCGCCGCCATCGTGCTCGAGGTCAGCGACGACAAGTCGCTGCCCAAGGCCGAGCGCAAGCGCCTGCAGATCGAGCACGCGCCGCAGCTGTCGCGCGAGGCCCAGCTGATCAAGCTGGCCGACAAGATCTGCAACTTGCGCGATCTGCTCGCGCAACCGCCGGCGGATTGGCCGGCGCAACGCAAGCAGGATTATTTCGATTGGTCGGCGCAGGTCGTCGCCGGCGTGCGTGGTGTCCACCCGGGTCTCGAGGCGGTGTTCGACGAGGTGCATGCGCGCGCGGGCGAACTGGTCGAGCGGCAGCCGGCCTGATCGCCGAGGCGGTGCGGACTTCTGCCGCCGCGGGCGACCCCCTAGACTGGGGTCTTTCGACTTCGGCCCCCGCCCATGTCCCATCCGGATCCGTTCCTGTCTCCGATCGTCGCCGGCGCCTGGCGCATGGCCGAGTGGAATTTCGACGTCCAGCAACGCCTGCACTGGATCGGCGCGGCCCTGGATCTCGGCATCACCAGCTTCGACCACGCCGACATCTACGGCGACTACGGCGTCGAGGCCTTGTTCGGCGAGGCCCTGGCGGCGAATCCCGGATTGCGCGAGCGCATCCAGATCGTCAGCAAGTGCGGAATCAAGTTGACTTCGGCGCAACGCCCGTCGCACCGGGTCAAGTCCTACGACACCTCGCCCGAGCACGTGATTGCTTCGGTCGAGAATTCATTGCGCGCGCTGCGCACCGATCGCCTCGACCTGTTGTTGATCCACCGCCCCGACCTGTTGATGGACGCCGATGCGCTCGGCCGTTGTTTCGACGAGCTCAAGGCGGCCGGCAAAGTCCTGCAGGTCGGCGTGTCCAATCATTCGCCGTCGCAACTGGCGCTGCTGCATTCGCGGCATTCGCTGGCGACGCACCAGGTCGAACTCTCGCCGCTGCATCTGGCGGCGCTGGACGACGGCACGCTCGACCAATGCCAGACCCTGGGAATGCGGCCGATGATCTGGTCGCCGCTCGGCGGCGGGCGTTTGTTCAGCCAGGGCGATGCCCAGGCCGTACGCGTGCACGAGGTGTTGGCCGCGCTCGGCGAACGCTACGGCGCCTCGGTGGCGACGATGGCCTATGCCTGGTTGCTGCGGCATCCGTCGCGGCCGTGGCCGATCACAGGCAGCGGCCGCGTCCAGGGCCTGCGCGATGCGGTCGCGGCGCTGTCGATCGAGCTCGATGCCGAGGACTGGTACCGGATCTGGCAAGCCGGCGCGGGTCGCGAGATCGCCTGATCGGAGCGCGAAACGACGAAGGCCGCATCGCGGCGGCCTTCGTGGGTAATCCGTTGCCGGACTGGCGCGCTCAGGCGCGCGCCTGGCCTTCGGCGATGCTCTTGAGTTGCCTCAGGCCGTCCTCGAACTGAGCGCCGAGCACCTTGTCCATGTTCATGAGCAAGCCCACCGCCTTGAACATGAAGTTCTTCTCGCCGCTCATCGACCAGGTCACCTCGGTCTTGTCGCCGACCGGCTTGAAGGCGAACTCGGCGAGGTTGGTGGCCTGGAAGGGCTTGCGGAACGCGAGCTGGATCCGCATGCGTTCGCCGGGCCGGCTTTCGAGTACAGTCGCGCGGCCTTCGCCGGCGTCCTTGTTGCCGGCCCAATCGTAGATCGCGCCTTCGCCGATGGCCGGGCCTTCGTAACGACGCTGCAGGTTGGGGTCGAGCTTCTCGTACGGGGACCACGCCGGCCATATGCGGAAATCCTCGACCTGGGCGAAGGCCACGGCGGGCGGCGCATCGACGACGATGCTGCGGGCGATGCGGAACTTCGATGGCTGCAGGGCGGCGATGATGGCGAACACGACGACGAGTACGACGATGACGAGCAAGATGATCTTGAACATGCGGGTGTCTGCTTAAGTTTAGAGGGAAGGGATGGGGCTCAGGATGCCGCGATTCTGCAACTGCTCGAAGCCTGCGGCGGCCTGCTGCACGTCTTCGGGAAAATCTTCCATCTCCTGGACCTGACGCACTTCGATGGTCTCGTTGTCCGAGCCCGGGCAGCGCGTGGCCCAGGCGATCGCTTCTTCGCGCGAGGCGACATCGATCATCCAGTAGCCGCCCAGCACTTCCTTGGCTTCCGGGAACGGGCCGTCGGTGACCTTGGGCTTGCCGCCGGCGAAGCTGACCCGCGCGCCCATCGACGGAGGGTGCAGGCCGTCGAGCGCGATCAACACGCCGGCCTCCTGCAATTCGCGGTTGTAGGCCATCATCGCCTCGACCGCTTCTGCGCTCGGCAAGGTGCCGGCTGCGGCGGATTCGTAACCTTTGGGAATCATCAGCATCATGAAGCGCATCGGGGTATCTCCTGGGGATGTCGTTATGGGAAGCGGCGGCCGTCCGGTGTCGTAGCGTGTTGCGAAGCCGCGCTCTTGTAATGACGACGAACCGGCGACCGCCGGATCGACACGTTCGCGAAAATATTTTTTGCAGCTGCCGTCGGCGCATCCGGGCAGTGCTGCGGAACTGAATCGCATCTGTCTCGGCCGCCGCGGCCCCCATCTCGCTGCGGCGCACTCCTGCTTACCATCGCCGCTTCATTGACCGAAGGCGAGGGCGGTAATGAGCAGTCCGAACAAGACCTGCGGCAGGCTGGCGACGGCGCTGCTGGCGACCGTGGCCTGGGCGGCCGGCGCGGCCGATGCGCCGCCCGGGCCGACAGCGAAAGCCGTTCCGGATCTGGCCTTGGACGCCTACGCCGAACCCGCGCAGCGGGTCGACATCGGCAAGGGGCGCCATCTCAATCTGCGCTGCAGCGGTCAGGGCGAGCCGACGGTCCTGTTGGACGCCGGTTTCGCTGCGGATTCGCTGTCCTGGGCCAAGGCGCAGCCGCTGATCGCCGAACGCAACCGCGTCTGCGCCTACGACCGCGCCGGCGTCGGCTACAGCGACCCCGGCCCGCTGCCGCGCGATCTCGATGCCGACGTCGCCGACCTGCATGCCTTGATCGAGGCGGCCGACCTCGATACACCGTTGATCCTGATCGGCCATTCCTATGGCAGCCAGGTGGTGCGCCGTTTCGACGAGCGCTATCCCAAGCAGGTGGCGGCGCTGGTGCTGGTCGACCCGCCGGTGCAGAACGTCGCCGAATTTTCCCCCGGCTATGCCCAACGCGAAGCCGAGATCGCGCCGAAGATGCTGGCGATGTACCGCAGCTGCGAACAGGGCGCGCGGGACGGTCGGCTGACCGCGACGCCGCCGGCCGAACTCAAGTCCTGTCTGCGTGGGCCGAATCCGAACTACAGCGAACGCTTGAATGCGGCGATCCTCGCCTGGCGTTCCAAGCCGGCGTTCTGGGCCGGGTTGATCTCGGCCTCGGAACACCGCGGCGCGCTGTACGACGGGCCGGTGCCGAAGAGCGAACGCCACGACGGCAAGCCGGTGATCGTGTTGAGCGCCGACCGGCCTTATCCGGGCGCCTCGCCGAAAGACCAGCAGTCCCTCAGCGCGGCCCGCGAACAGACCCACACCGCCTTGATCGGCACCACGCGCCTGGGCAAGCGGGTCATCATCGAGAACAGCTCGCACGACATCCCCGTCGACCAGCCGAGCGCGCCGGCGATCGCGGTGTTCGAGGCGATGCAGATGCGCCAGCGGGCGAAGACCGGCAAGGACTAGATGGCCGCATCGGCGGCGCGATCGGGCCGATGCGATCGATGAGGCGCCGAGGTTCGTGTCGATGCCAGGTCGTGTCGATGCTGGACCGGAGCGTTGCGCATGCTGCGATTGCGACGTTTCGCTTTGCGTCCATCTTCTAGGCGATCACACCCGATTTGCATCGCAGACGCGACAATGGCGTCGACCCGGTCGCCAACGCGCACCGGAACCCGATGGATTTCGGCGTCTGCCGTCCGAATACAACAAAGGAGACATCATGGATCTGGGCATGGTCGGTCTGGGGCGCATGGGCGCCAACATGGCCGAACGACTGGTGCGCGGCGGACATCGAGTGGTCGGTTTCGACCCCGGTCCGGCGGCGCGCGAGCAGGCGGTGACGCGCGGCATTGAGGCGACTGCTTCCCTGCGCGAACTGGTTGCGGCCTTGCCGGCGCCGCGCGCGGTCTGGCTGATGGTGCCGGCCGGCGCAGTGGTCGACTCGACCCTGGCCGAACTGCTGCCCTTGCTCGCCCCCGGCGACAGCGTGGTCGACGGCGGCAACTCCAACTACAAGGACAGCATGCGGCGCGCCGCCCAACTCGCCGAGCACGGTCTGCACTATGTCGACTCCGGCACCAGCGGCGGCATCTGGGGCCTCAAGGAAGGCTATAGCCTGATGATCGGCGGCGACGAAGCCGCGGTCGAACGCCTGCGTCCTATCCTCGAGACGCTGGCGCCGGCCGCGGATCGCGGTTGGGGCCGGGTGGGGCCCAGCGGAGCCGGCCACTTCACCAAGATGGTCCACAACGGCATCGAATACGGTCTGATGCAGGCTTATGCCGAGGGCTTCGCGATCATGGGGCACAAGGCCGACTTCGGCCTGGACCTGCACCAGATCGCCGAGATCTGGCGGCACGGCAGCGTGGTGCGCTCGTGGTTGCTCGACCTGAGTTCGGACGCGCTGGCCAAGAACCCTTCGCTCGACGGCATCGCGCCCTATGTCGAAGACTCGGGCGAAGGCCGCTGGACCGTCGCCGAGGCGATCGATCTCAACGTCTCGGCGCCGGTGATCACCGCTTCGCTGCTCGAACGCCTGCGCTCGCGCGACAAGGATTCCTTCGCCGACAAGCTGCTGGCGGCGATGCGCAACGAATTCGGCGGCCACGCCATCCGCAAGGAGTAAACCGGTCTGGCCGGCGCCGCGATGGCGCCGGCCAGGGCCGCGGTAACGGTGCGGCCGGTGCCGGTGGCGGGCCCGCGCAGGCGCTATGCTCGCGGCCAGGCCATCGGAAGCCGCCGCCATGCCGAGTACGCCGTCTACCGTCGCCGCATCGGATCGGCCCGATGCCGATTCGCCCTCATCCGCTCTCGGCCCGCCCCGCCTCGGCGCAGCGCGCCTGGACATGGTCGATGCCCTGCGCGGTCTGGTGATCGCGTTGATGGTGCTCGACCACGTGCGCGACTACTTCCACTGGCAGGCGTTCGTGTTCAGTCCGACCGACCTGGCCAAGACCACGCCGTTGTTGTTTGCGACACGCTGGGTCACCCACCTGTGTGCGCCCAGCTTCGTCCTGCTGGCCGGCGTGTCGATCTTCCTGCAACAGGCCGGCGGCGCTTATCCGCGTCCGGCGCAGTCACGGTTCCTGCTCGGCCGCGGCCTGTGGCTGATCGTGCTGGAACTGACCGTGATCGTGTTCGGCTTCAACTTCGTCTGGCCGTTCCTGTTCCTGCAGGTGATCTGGGCGATCGGCGTCGGCATGGTCTCGATGGCGGCCTTGATCTGGCTGCCGCGCACGGCGGTGCTTGCGCTTGGCATCGTCATCATCGCCGGGCACGGTTTGCTGGCGGGATTCGACCCGAGCCGATGGGGGGCGCTGGCGCCGCTGTGGACCTTGGCGATGCGGCCCGGCGCGGTGTCCGGTCTCGAAGGCTTCGTCGCCTATCCGGCACTGCCCTGGGTCGGCATCCTCTGCCTCGGCTATGGCCTCGGCCCGCTGTTCTTGTTCGATGCGCCGCGGCGCCGGCGCGTCGTCGCCGCGCTCGCGCTGGCGATGCTGGCGGCGTTCGCGATCCTGCGTGCCGGCACCGGCTTCGGCGATCCCTCGGCGTGGCAGCGCCAGGCCGACCCGCTCTTCGATGCGATGGCCTTCGTCAACGTTTCCAAGTACCCGCCTTCGCTGCTGTATGCCTTGGTCACGCTCGGCGTATCGCTGTTGGCGATGTTGGCGTTGGAGCATTGCGCGGGTCGGTTACGGCGCGTGCTGCTCGCATTCGGCCGCACGCCCTTGTTCACCTACCTGCTGCATATCTATCTCGTGCACGGCCTGGCCTTGCTGGTCGGCGTCGCCAGCGGCATTCCGGCGGCGGTGTTCGTCGGCATTCTCGGCAACGCCGGGCGCATCGCCGAATCGGGTTGGGGGGTGAGCCTGCCGGCGGTATTCGGGCTGTGGCTGGGCGTGCTGGCGGCGCTGTATCCGCTGTCGCGCTGGTTCGCCGGGGTCAAGGCGCGGCGCCGCGATCGCTGGCTGAGTTATCTCTAGGCCTACGACGATCGTCGATCTGCGAAGCCTGCCCGCCGCATTCACGCGCGCGGTCACGTCTGAACGAATGCTGCGCTGCACCGCGCGCTAGCCTCGGTCTGCGTCCGGCGCGGTGCATCGCGCGTTGTCGGACGCGTAACGCCGCCGCGCCCGCACTCGATCCGCTCATCGAACACCAGCCATGCCGCGCCGGCGAATCGGAGCGGCGAATGGCGAAGTGCGCGCGCGGTTCCCGCCAGGCCTTCGTTCCCCACCTTCGGAGACACCCATGTCAGTGCACACGAAGACGACGCGCCACACCTCGCTGCGACGCTGTCTGCAATCGCTCGCTCTCGCCGTCGCCACCACCGCCGCGTTCTCGGCCGCGGCCGCACCCAACTTCCCGTTCGGCAGTCATCGCCAGGCTTATGCCAGCGGCACCCTGAGCCCGAGCGTCGGCCGCGCCGCGGCCGACCAGTCCACGGCCTCGTTCTATCGCACCTGGAAGCAGCGCTACCTCGTTCCGGCCTGCAAGGCCGGCGAGTATCGGGTCAAGGCCGCTACCGAGGACGCCTACGTGGTCTCGGAGGGGCAGGGCTACGGCATGCTGATCACGGTGATGATGGCCGGGGAAGACCCGCAGGCACAGACCTTGTTCGACGGCCTGCACCGCTACAACCGCGGCCATCCGAGTTCCAACGACAGCGACCTGCTGGCCTGGGCGCAGAACGCCAGTTGCAACAACATCCTCGACCCGGACTCGGCCACCGACGGCGACCTCGACATCGCCTACGCCCTGCTGCTGGCCGACTTGCAATGGGGTTCGAGCGGCGCGATCAACTACGCCGCCGAAGCGCGCAAGGTGATCGCCGCGATCCGCCGCAGCAACGTCAATCCCACCACCAAGCTGGTCAACCTGGGCGACTGGGTCAGCACCGACACGCCGAAGCATTACTACGCCACCCGCAGTTCCGACTGGATGCTCGGCCACTTCCGCTCCTTCGCCAGCAAGCTCGGCGACAGTTATTGGACCGGCGTGCTCGGCGCACACCAGAACCTGTTGTCGACGATGCAGACCAGTTACGCGCCGAACACCGGCCTGGTGCCGGACTTCATCGTCAACACCAACACGACCGCCAAGCCGGCGCCGGCGAACTTCCTCGAAGCCGACACCGACGGCTATTACTCCTGGAACGCCGGACGGGTGCCGTGGCGGATCGGCATCGACGCCGCGGTCAGCGGCGACAGCCGTTCGCGCAGCGCCGCGCGCAAGCTGAGCCAGTGGATCCGGGTCAAGGCCGGCAACGATCCCAACCGCGTGCGCAGCGGCTATCGCCTCGATGGCCAGGTGGTCGAGAACTACAACAGCATGTTCTTCACCGCGCCGTTCGCGGTCGCCGCGACCGTCGACCCGAATGCCCAGGCCTGGCTCGACAAACTGTGGAGCTACACCGTCTCCAGCGGCCCCAGCGACTACTACGGCGACAGCGTCAAGCTGCTGTCGATGCTGGCGGTGTCGAACAACTGGCTGAAGCCCTGAGCCGGCCGGGATCTTCGGACGAACCGCCCGATTAGGACAATCGCCTAGGTCGAAAGTCTATGGAGTGTGCCCGGCGTCCCGATTAGGATCGGGACGCCGGGCGTCGATGTGCGATGGCGCCGGCATCGACCATCCATGACAGGGAAGGCGAACCGGACGGTTCGTCGCCCCGCGGCGTCCGCGCCGTTATCGACGAGGCATAAGGGACCATGCGAAAGATTCTATCGACCTTGATTCTGGCCGCGGCTTGCGCGACGGCCACGGCTTCGCCCGACCGGGCACCGTTCGAAGTACAGGGCGTGCTGGAGCAGCAAAAGCAGATTCGCACCGAAGTCGAGACCGGCAAGGGCGCCTATGGCGGCCTCGACGCGAATGCCCGTAGGGAACTGACGACGCGCCAGGAGCGCTTGGTCAAGCTGCTCGAAGGCCGTCGTTACGAGGACCTCAGCGAGAGCGAACGCGAGAGTGCGCATGGCGACCTGGCCTGGATCGCGCAGGCCGCGCGCAGCGACGAGGAGAAGTTGATTTGCGAGCGCGTGCGGCCGATCGGCAGCAACCGGGTCGAGCGCGTGTGCAAGACCGCATCGCAGCGTCGCAAGGAACAAGAGGCCCGCGGCCAGGATCCGGAGTTGCTGCGCCAGCAAGGCCGGCCGACGATGTAATCGGCCGCTTGCCGCGCGGATCGACCCGCGCGGCAAGCGCCTGCGTCAATCGCCTGCTTTAGTCGCTATCGCGGCTCAATCGCAGCAACGACAGGGCTGGCCATTGCCCGGGTACCAACCCGGCATGCCGCCGCAGCGGTCCTGACAAATCTTGTAGCTGCACAGTGCCTGGTCGGCCGGCGCCGACGAGGCCGCCTGGGCGATGCCGAAACCGAAGCCGAACGCGGCCAAGGCGAATGCGGCGACGAGTCCGAAACCTTTGCGCTTCATGCGTGATCCTCCTGTCGTGGCGAATGGTCGTGACGAATCGTCCGGCGCCGCGCGGCACGCTGGTCCGGCGGCGCCGGGGCGCGGGGAGTGCCCATGCCGGCGGCCACTGTAGGCGCCCGTGTACCGGCGTTTTGGCGAGCGCGTCACCAAAGCGCAGGCCGCAGCGGATGAATAGGCGGTCGAATCGGCCTGAGGCGCGATCTTGCCGCACTCGCGAGCATTTGCCCGCGATTGCCGGCTCGCGCGATCATCGGCGCATCGATCGCCTCACGAGCGCCACCGCGTGTCCATGCCCTATCGTCGTCCGCTGCATTCGTGCGCCGCAGCGCTGATCCTCGCCCTGGGCGCCTGCGCGACCGCGCCGCCGCACAATCCGCTCGCGCAGTGGAAGGCTTCGCCTAACTACAACGAGCGCGGCGCGCAGCTCATCGTGCTGCACCACACCCAGATGGAAAGCGCCGAGCGCGCCTTGCTGACCCTGCAGACGCGCAACTCGCAGGGGCGGGTCAGCGCCCATTACCTGATCGGCGCCGACGGACGCATCTATCAACTGGTCGCCGACACGATGCGCGCCTGGCATGCCGGCGCCGGCAGTTGGGGGGAGATCAACGATCTCAATTCGGCCTCGATCGGCATCGAACTCGACAACGACGGCAGCGAACCTTTCGAGCAGGCCCAGATCGACAGCCTGCTGCGCCTGCTCGACGACCTGACCCGGCGCCTGAACATTCCACGCCATGCGATCGTCGCTCACGGCGACCTCGCGCCGACGCGCAAGACCGACCCGAGCGTGCTGTTTCCGTGGCGGCGCCTGGCCGAGGCCGGCTTCGGCTTGTGGCCGCGCGCCATGCCTGCAGAACCGCCCGCGGGTTTCGATGCTTGGGCGGCGTTGCGTTTGGTCGGCTACGACCTGCGCGACCCCGGGGCGGCGCTGGCGGCGTTCCATCGCCGTTTCCGCGGCAACGAAGCGCGCGAATGGCAGCCGGGCGATGCCGCGATCCTGTTCGATCTGCAACGCCAGCTCATGCAGTTGCCGGACGGCGCGCCCGCGCCCGCGCCGCCGCCGGCGCCGCCGTTGCAATAAGCGAGCTCAGGCCGCGGCTTCGTACGGCGTGGCCGAACGCGCATCGCGCAGCGCCTGCGACCACCAGCTCAGCCGCGACAGCATGGTCGTCATGGCCTTGCCCGCGGCGAGCGGTTCGTGCAGTTCGCCGTCGGGGCCGAACTGGCGCCAGGCGCTGACCAGGTTGACGCTGTCGCGCAAGGTCACCGCGTGCAGCTCGGCGAAGACCTGGCGCAGTTGCTCGATCGCGCGCAGGCCGCCCGAACTGGCGCCGTAGCTGACGAAGGCGACGGGCTTGGCCTGCCAGGGTTCGTAGCAGGCATCGATCAGCGCCTTCAGCGGCGCCGGGTAACCGTGGTTGTATTCGGGCGTGACGATGACGAAGGCATCGGCGGCGTGCAGGCGCTGGCGCAACTGTTGCAGTTGCGCTTCGTCCTGGCGCAGGACGCGACCCGACAAGGGCCAGTCGGCGGGATCGATGGGTACGGTTTCGAAACCGCCGTATCGGTCGATATGGCGTTGGGTCCATTCGGCGACGACGTCGCAGAAGCGGCCCTCGCGCGCGCTGCCGTAGATCAGCGCGAGTTTGATGTTGGGATGCATGCAGGTCGGTGGTTGGGGAACATGCCGGGCAGCTTAAAACCTAAAGTAATGTCGAGGTCAAGCGCTGCTGCGGGTGCCATACCGATGCCGCGGCGCGGTTCTTGTTCGCGCCCGGGTTGTTGCGCTGCGCCGTGCCGGCGGCGAACCGCCGGCGTGCGGTGTCTGCGGCTCAGGCCTCGGGCTTGCGCCGGAACTTGTAGATCACCGCGCCGACCGCGAGCGCTATCGCCGCGGCGATCAGGTTGGCGGTGCTGGCGCTGGCGAGCAGGCCGAGCGACAGCACGATCGCCGCGATCGGGATGATCGGGCCGCCCGGCAGTTGCAGCGCGCCTTCGCTCTTGCCATGACGCTTCTGCAGCACCAGCACCGACACCGCGGTGCCGATGTAGGTGCACAGGCGCGCCACCACCGAGAGCAGGGCGAGTTGCTGGAACGAACCGGTCAGCGCCAGCGCCAGCGCGACCACGCCCAGCAGCACCACCGCACGCGCCGGCGTGTGGAAGCGCGGATGGATCGCCGACAGGGCGCGCGGCCCGTAACCATCCTTGGACAAGGCCAGCAGATAGCGCGGGCCCATCATCACCGTATTGCTGTTGGTGCCGAGGATGGAGATCGCCGCGCCGACCGTCAGCACCAGCGCCAAGCCGGTGCCGCTGAAATGCGCGGCGGCTTCGGCGAGCGGGCTCGACGACTGGGCGATGCCCGGCAAGGTGCCCAGCGCGACCAACTGCACGGTGAAATAAATGATGGTGACCAGGACGATCATGGTCAGCAGCGCGAACGGCACGTCGCGGCGCGGATTGCGGTATTCGCCGGCGGCCGCCGGCAGGTTTTCGAAGCCGGCATAGGCGAACAGCAACAACAGCGCCGCCTCGCCGAGGTGATCCATCGGCATCGGCGTGTCCGAGGACAACAGCGAAGCATCGAAATAGAACGCGCCGATGGCGACGAACAACAGCAGCGGCAGCAGCTTGCCGATCGCCAGGGCCACGCCGGCCCGCGCCGCGGTGCGCACGCCGATGACGTTGATCAACACCAACAGGCCGAGCGAGCCGGCGACCACCGCCACGCGGGCGACCCCGCCTTTCGCCGCCGGCCAGAACAGCCCGACCGCCTCGGCCAGGCCGTTGCTCAGAGAGGCCGCGGTCGAGATGCGCGTGACCAGCAGCATCCAGCCGACCTCGAAACCGGCGAAGGGGCCGAAAGCCTCGCGGGCGTAGAGATAGCCGCCGCCGGGTTGGTCGAAATAGCTCGCCGCCTGGGCGTAGCACAGCACCAGCAGGGCCACCGCGAATCCGGCCAGCAACACTGCCCACAGACTGGCCGGGCCGAGCAGGGCGGCGGCGGTGGCCGGCAACAGATAGATGCCGCTGCCGATCACGTCGTTGATGGACAGGCCGACGATCTGCCAACGGCTGACGGCGCGGACGGTGCCGGGGCGACCGTCGTCCGGAGCAGGGGCCGCGGCGGCGGGCGAGGACGAAACGGGCGCGTGCGGCGTCGGCTGGCTCAAACGGTGGTTCCCCTCGCTCGGTGGCGGTGCGGCGGACCGCATGCGGCGCCGATCTCGTCGCACCTTAGTGCCTGCGGCCTGCCGCTTTCAATCCGCACTGCGGCATGTGGGCCGGAGCGAAGCGCATAAGCAGGCTGGGCCGGGTCGCAGCGGGGTCCGGCCGATGCGTGCGAACGTCGCCATGCGATCGAGGAGCGTCGAGCTGCGCCGAATGCGCGCCCGGTTCGTAAACGTTTTGTTGCGTTCAGTCGCGGTCGCGCGATCGCCGAAGGCACGAATGAGGCCTGACGCACGTTTTCGCCGGTTCATCGGGCCGCGCCTAACGCGTATCGCCGGCGGGCTGGTTAAAGAAACGTAGCCGGCGGACTTCGCGGCGCGTTTTCGTTCATGGCGATGACCGCAGTGTGCAGTCCGTGCCTACGAACCACGGCACGCGTTGCAGCAACGACGATCCAACCGATCCGATCGATTCGATTCACACGACACCGGAGGTAACCGCATCCATGAAGACCACCATTCGCACCGCACTGTACGGCCTGGCCGCTATCAGCGTGCTCGGCCTGGCCGCTTGCGCCAGCAAGGGCGAGACCACCGACGCGCCGGCGGCATCGAGCGCACCGGCGGCCGAAGCCGCCCCGGCCGATGCGGCCGCTCCGCCGGCGAGCGGAGACGGTTCGGGCACCTGATTCCAGGACGACGGCCATCGCGAGCGATGGCCGTCCCCAGCCAACGCAGAAGGGCGGCCGCGAGGCCGCCCTTTCTGTTGCGCCGGCCTGGTCGCCAGGGGCGATCCGGGTTCGAGCCGCTTTCGTGGCTGAACGCGATCTTGGCAATCGTGAACCCAGCGCCGCCGCCCTGACCTTCGGCGCTGGCGCGGGCCGCCGGCGGGCCTAGAATCGCGGCGAATGAACACCCGTCCGTCCGCCGCCCTGCGTGTCGTCGCTGCCGTCGTCCTGTTCGCGCTGGCCGCGGAGGCGCAGGCGCGCACCGTGTATCGCTGCGTGCGCGACGGCACCGTCAGCCTCGCCACCGCGCCCGAACCCGGTTCGCGCTGCGTCGCCAAGGAGTTCGACGACAACGCCGCCAAGCTGCCCAATCTGTGGGGCGAGATGGGCGTGATCAACGGCAACCTCTACGAACGCCAGCAGGACGGCAAGACCGTGTACAGCACGCGCAAGCTGCCCGGTTCGGTGCGGGTGATGGGTTTCACCGTGGAAACGCCGCCCGGCGAGCCGGCGCATCCGGGCCTGGGCAAGGTCGGCAAGGCCCAGCTCGATAAATTCCCGGCGCAGTTCCGTTCCGCGGCCAAGGCCAGCGGCGTCGACGATGCCTGGCTGCGCGCGATCGCCCATGCCGAGAGTGGCTTCGATGCCAAGGCGGTCTCGTCCAAGGGCGCGCAAGGGGTCATGCAACTGATGCCGGAGACCGCCAAGGAATATGGCGTGCTCGACCCGTTCTCGTCGACCGAATCGATCAACGCCGGCGCCCGCCACCTCAAGGCCCTGATGCGGCGCTACAAGGGCGATCTGATGTTGGTCGCGGCCGCGTACAACGCCGGCATCGGCACGGTCGCGCGCTATGGCGGCGTGCCGCCGTATCGCGAAACCCAGGAATACATCGCCAAGGTGCAGGCCCTGCACCAGCGTTATCAACTCGCCCTGGGCACGCGCAAGCCGGTGTTGAAGGCCGCGCAATAAGGCCGTGG
>NZ_JBQEOE010000013.1:114918-121097 GCF_052045105.1 Lysobacter sp. 22409
CACGGCGCCTGGGCTTACAGCGGGGTCAACCGCAGCAGGCGCGCATTGGTGCCGTCTTCGAGCAGCCAGACGTCGCCGTTCGGGCCTTGCTCGACTTCGCGGATGCGCTTGCCCATCGGATAGCGCTCGGCTTCGGCGGCGGTGTTGCCGCTGAAGCGCACGCGGATCAGGGCCTGCGAGGCCAGGCCGCCGATCAGGCCGTTGCCGGCCCAGGCCGGGAAGCGGGTGCCGGAATAGATGACGAAGCCGGCCGGGGCGATCACCGGCGTCCACCAGGCTTCCGGCGCGTTGAGGTCCGGGCGCGTGCTGTGGCGCGGGATCGGCGTGCCGTCGTAGTGATCGCCCTGCGACACCAGCGGCCAACCGTAGTTGGAACCGCGTTCGATCAGGTTGATTTCGTCGCCGCCTTTCGGCCCCATCTCGTGGATCCACAGCTTGCTCTGTGCATCGAAGGCGATGCCGAGCAGGTTGCGATGGCCGTAGGACCACACCGTCGCGGCGACGCCGCCGCGGCCGTAGAAGGGATTGTCGGTCGGCACGCTGCCGTCGTCGTTGAGGCGGATGACCTTGCCGAGCGGGGAATTGAGGTCCTGGGCCGGATCGAACTTCTGCCGCTCGCTCGAGGTGATCCACAGCTTGCGATCGGGGCCGAACGCGAGGCGGTGGCCGTAGTGATTGCTGCCGCTGACTTTCGGCTGGCGCCAGATCACCCGCAGTTCGCTCAGCGAAGCGCTGGTCGAGGTGATGTTGAGCTTGGCGCGCGCGACCGTGGCACCGGCGGTGCCACTGGTGCTGCCGCGTTCGGCGTAGCTGATGTAGATGTATTTGTTGGTCGCGTACTGCGGATGCAGGATCACGTCGCCGAAGCCGCCCTGGCCGCCATAGGCGACCGTGGGCACGCCGCTGACGGTGCGCGCGCTGCCGCCGATGGTCTGCAGCTTGAGCACGCCGCGCTTCTCGGTGACCAGCAGGCGGCCGTCGGGCAGGAAGGTCATCGCCCAGGGTTCGTTGAAGCGCGCGACTTCGGTCGCGGTGAACGGCAGCGCCTTGGTCGATTCGGCCGCGCTGGTCGCGCTGGCGTTGTCGGCTCTGGCGCGGTCGAGGGCACAGGCCGCGGGCGCGGCGAAGGCGCCGAGCAGCGCGGTGGAGCAAACGAGAGAGAGCATCGAGCGGTTCATGGTGGGTCTCCGATGTCCGGCAGGCGTGGGTTTGAGGCCGGCCGAGAGTGCCATCGAAGAACCGCCGGTCTTGCGACCGGATCGGCAGTTCGCGGCGCACGCAAGGGCGGCGCCGCGATTCGCAAACGCGATCACGCAGGCAATGAGGCCTGGACGCTACGAAGTCGTGAGCGCGCCGCCGCTGCGGCGGCGAACTGGAGCTCAGGCGAACGCCTTGAGCGAATCGAAGGGCAGCAGTTCGGCGCCGACGGCGTTGCGCAGCACCCGCGCCTCGGCTTGCAGCAGCAGGTCGCGGTCGCCGTCGATCACCACCAGGATGCGGCCTTGCTGGATATGCGCGTCGAATTTGCGCCGGATCGGGTCGGGCAGGGCCGAGCCCATCAACGCCGAGGCCCAGCAGCCGACCATGGCGCCGGCCACGGTGGCCGCCGCCGCGCCGGCGATGGTCAGGCCGATCGGACTGATCACGACCGCGAGCAAGCCGGCCAGCAAACCGGTGGCACCGCCGTAGCCGGCGCCGCGCAGCGCCGCCGACATCAGGTCGGTATCGGCTTCCTTGCGATCGTTCGGAATCGACTTGAGTTCGATGTCGGAACGCGCGATCAGCAGGATGTCGTCGTCGTGCACGCCGGCTTCGCGCGCTGCATCCATGGCGGCTTGCGCGGTGGCGAGGTCGGGCGTGCTGAACACGTGGCGGGTCTTCATGTCGCATCTCCGGATGCGGACGGTTCGCCTTGATGGGCGCATGCCGTCATGGGGCGCCCGAGGGCGCCGATCGCATCGGCCCGGCAAGAGGCTGCTGCCAGCCCGGGCCGTATTGTCATCAGCTTCCGCCGCGCCGGGTTAGTCCAGAGTGAGCGCGCGGGCGCAGGCGACGAACGGTCGCTCGCGATGCGCTGGCGCAGTCAGGAACGAGGAATCACTGGACGCAGGAATCGCCCCGGCACCATGCTATGCGCAGTCCGTCACCGGGGCATCGCCATGTTGCCGAGCGTCGAAGTCCAATGTCCTTACTGCGGCGAGCCGATCGATCTGGTCATCGACGATTCCGCCGGCGACCAGCGCTATATCGAAGACTGCCAAGTCTGCTGCCGGCCGATCGTGGTCGCGGTCAGTCTCGACGAGGACGGCCAGCCGCACGTGGCGGTCTACGCGGAAGACGAGGCGTGATGCCCTTGGCGCTGCGAGGGGCAATGCGCTCGGTTCATCGTTCGAGCGGGGTTTGACCACGATGCCGAGCGCGAAACGCGTCGCGACGGCGAGTTCGGGCAAATCCAGGCAGGCTGCCGCCGAGGTATTGAGCGCACGTGCGCTGAACCGCGCGCTGTTGGGGCGGCAGTCCTTGCTCGAACGCAGCCGCGAATCCGTGCCGGCGATGGTCGAGCGCCTGCTCGGCCTGCAGGCGCAGGCGCCCAATCCGCCTTACCTGGGGCTGTGGACGCGGTTGCGCGATTTCGCCCTGGACGATCTGACCGCTGCGATGCAGGCCCGCGAAGTGGTGCGCGCGACGATGATGCGCGGCACCTTGCATCTGGTCAGCGCGCAGGACTATCGAAGACTGCGCCCGGTGTTGCAGCCGGTGTTGCAGCGGCTGTCGTTGCAGAGCGGTCATGCGCGGGCTTTGCAGGGTTTGGATTTGGCGACGTTGCGGCGTGCCGGCTTCGAGGCCTTGCGCGCGCAGCCGCTCAGCGCGACGGCGCTGGGCGAGGCGCTGCGTGCGCATTGGCCCGATCACGACGCCAACGCACTGGCTTCGTTGGTGCGCGGCGCCGAGCCTTTGGTGCACGTGCCCCCGGCGGGCCTGTGGGACTCGCATAAGCCCGCGTGTTTCGCCACCGCGATCGATTGGCTGGGCGCGTCGATAGACGACAACGCCGACGAGGCGGCGATCGACGCGATGCTGTTGCGTTATCTCGGCGCCTTCGGCCCGGCCAGCGCACGCGATGCGACGACTTGGTCCGGGCTGACGGCGACGCGCGAGCGCCTCGAACGCCTGCGCCCCGGCTTGCGGGTGTTTCGCGACGAGGCCGGCACCGAGTTGTTCGACCTGCCCGATGCGCTGCGTCCCGATTCGACTACGCCGGCGCCGGCGCGGTTGCTGCCCGAGTTCGACAATGTCTTGCTGTCGCACGCCGAGCGTTCGCGCATCTTCGACGAATCCTTGCGGGGCGCGATCTTCACCCGCAACGGCCTGGTCGCGGCGACGATCCTCGTCGACGGCTTCGTCGCCGGCACCTGGAAGCTGCAGCGCGACGCCCGCTCGGCGACCTTGAGCATTACCCCGTTCAGGCCACTCAAGGCCGCCGATCGCGAGGCCCTGAAGCGCGAGGCCGAGCTGTGTTTGAGCGTGGCGGCACCGAGTCAGGCACAGCGCGAGCTGCGTTTCGTCGCAGCGACTGCATAAAGGACGCCGCGGCCTGCGCTTTGCGTCGCCGATGAATCCGATCTTGAACGATGAATGCGCGGCTGCGCGAAGAGCGCATCGATCGCGTTGATCTGCGCATTCGTAAAGGTTGTGTTGTGTTCAGCGAATGCGCGCCGTCGTCGCGCCGTCTATTGGCGCTGCAGGTCACGTTTTGCCGTGTTCCGGCAACTCACTTCGCCGACGGCCTAACGGCATCGGCCGCGCTTGTGGTTAAGCCAACGTAGCTTTAACGCTTGCGGACGCCGATCGGTTCAGAAGCGCGGCGGCAAGGTGGACTCGTGCGGTAAGCGCCACCGGCAGTCGAGACCGCGCAGTACAGCAAACTCATTCCAGGAGACATTCATGAACCAGATTTCCCGCAAGTCGCTGATCGGTACCTTGGCTCTGGTCGCTTCGCTGTCCGCGCCGCTCGCGTTCGCACAGTCCACGACCGCCGCGCAGACGCCGCCGACCGAGGACGCCGCCGCCGCGGCCACCGGTGCACAGGACGCAGCAGCGACTTCCGCCGCCCAGCCGACCGCCGCCGCCCCGCAGAAGAAAAGCTGGGCCGACGTCGACGGCAACAAGGACGGCAACCTGAGTAAGACCGAGGCCGCTGCCGTACCGGCGCTGGGTCAGGTCTTCGAGCAGGCCGATGCTGATGCCAACGGCGCGCTGACGCCTGACGAATACAAGGCTTACGTCGCCAAGGTCCAATCCAATGGCGGCGCCAAGAACGGCGGCTGATACCGCCTATCGGGGTGCAGGATCTCCTGCGTTGTGTGAAGGGCGGCCCTCGGGCCGCCCTTTTTTATGGGCGCGATTCCCGGCCAGGGCGACTTCAGCCGGCCGACGGGTGCGCTCTTCGGCATTCGCAGACTGCGGTCGGGTCGCGATCGTAGCGGCCCTGAGGGGCGCTGCCGCCGGAGACCGAGGCCGTCGGACCGGCCCGCTTACGCCATGACCGACACCTCAAGTTTCACTGGCTGCCCGAGTCTGCTGGGGCGGCTTGGCCGTGGGCCGCCGGCGGGGCTTGGTTAGCGGTCGCGATCTCCAAGGCCGCTCCGGTTCTTCCCGGGCATTCGCTGAACCGTTCAGGCGTCTCATTCAGTTATTGATAGAGGTTCAGCGAACAAAGCATGTAACCGACAGGCGGTCACCGAAATTCCGTGACTCCGGAGCAATCTGTGTTTATCGTCACATTAATGGGCGATGAGGTTAGTGGATTGTTAAACGCAAGCGGGAAGCACACTAACTATCGAAAGGGCTGATTTCATCGAGATCGGTCCCGTCTGCGGACAGGGGTTGGGGCTTTAACGAGTTGTAGCGATAGGACTCTCAGAGGGGAGAGGGATATGGCTCGACGCGGGACCGAGACAAAAGTTTCATTTGAAACAATCAACGGCGCAGGCCGGCCCAAGCGCGGCCGGCCGCTCTGCTGCAGCCGCGGGGGAGACATAGCTCTTCCATCCGCTTTGCCCCTGCTGGCGCCAACTGGCGCCGCTAGTAACCAAAGTGACGCTTTGGGGCACATCCAGACCAAGCCGCTTTTTGAGATCTTCAGATTTCATAAAAGTGAGACGGCTGGCACAGTTTTTGCAGCCGCACTGAGCATGTCCGTGTCCGTTCTTCTCTTCAATCGGGGCTCATCCATTCATTTATGTGAAGGATGAATCCAATGGCCGCCTGCGACGTAACGCAGGCAGCAGTCGCGCCAGATCGGGCGACAGGGGTAGTCGGGGCCGGGAAGCATTTCGAGCACTTAGCTAGCAACACGTCGCGTGCCAACGAGCTCGGCACGACGGCAACCGGGGAGCAAACAGCGTGATCGCCAAATTCCAAGCCCTCGCGACAGCGTTCAGCCGTCGCATGATCATGCCGGTCGCGCTAGCGGCCTCCCTTCTGCTGTCCGCCGACCCGGTGCATGCCCAGGCCGTGAATACCGCGAGCGTGACGCCCCCGACCGGGGTGACCGATCCGACCTGTAACGTCGCCAATCCCCCGTGTAACAGCGCGACGGACAGCGACTCGATCCTGGCGTCCCTGACCCTGGTCAAGACGGTCACCAACGACAACGGCGGCACCGCGGTTGCTACGGCTTGGACGCTGGAGGCGGCTGGCCCGACCAACATCAGCGGCGCCACCGGCGCCACCGCCGTCACCAATGCCCCGGTCAGCCCGGGCAGCTACACCCTCTCCGAAACCGGCGGCCCGAGCGGCTACACCGCCAGCACCTATAGCTGCGTCGTCAACGGCGGCGCCCCGGTCGTTTCGAACAGCCTGACGCTCGCCTTCGGCGATACCGCGACCTGCACCATCAACAACGACGACCAGGCGGCGACGCTGACCCTGGTCAAGACGGTGACCAACGACAACGGCGGCATCGCGACGATCAGCGACTTCCCGTTGACCGCGACCGGCCCGACCACGATCACCGGTGTGAGCGGTACGGCGACGGTGACCAATGCACCGGTCAGCGCCGGCGCCTACACCCTGACCGAAGCTTCGGTGGCCGGCTACACCGCCGGCGCCTGGAGCTGCACCGCCGGCACGCTGTCGGGCAACAGCCTGACGCTGGCCAATGGCGTGAGCGCGAC